>DATCBF010000266.1:0-4824 GCA_036512025.1 Solirubrobacterales bacterium | reverse complement strand
ACCATTCCGCGGGCCGGTTGGCAGGGGCCTCCGCCCCAAGCCGACCGACCGAGGACACCGCCAGACGAAGGTTTGCAGCGGCCCGCTATTGTCCCGCGTCGTGCCTAATACGAATCAGCTAGTCAGAAAGGGTCGCAAGCGGCCCAAGAAGAAGACCACCACTCCCGGACTGAAGTCCGGACAGGGTCGCAAGAAGAGCGTTGCCGCCCCACAGCGGCGCGGCGTCTGCACCCGTGTGGCGACGGTCACGCCGAAGAAGCCGAACTCGGCGCTTCGCAAGATCGCCCGTGTGCGCCTCACCAACGGCATGGAGGTCACCACCTACATCCCGGGCGAGGGCCACAACCTGCAGGAGCACTCCGTCGTCTTGGTTCGCGGCGGCCGGGTCAAGGACCTGCCGGGCGTTCGCTACAAGGTCATTCGCGGGACCCTCGACGCGGCCGGTGTCTCCGACCGCAAGCAGGCACGCTCCCGCTACGGAGTCAAAGCTTCCTGATGCCCCGCCGTTCGGCAGCACAGATCCGTCCGGTCGAGCCCGATGCCCGGCATCGCAACCGGCTCGTCCAGCAGCTGATCAACAAAGTCATGAGCGACGGTAAGAAGTCCCTCGCCGAGCGAATCGTCTACGACTCGCTGGCAATCGTCGCCGAGCGCAACGGCGAGGATCCGGTCGAGACGCTGGAGACGGCGATCAAGCAGCTGACACCGGTGCTCGAGGTCCGCTCCCGCCGCGTCGGTGGCGCCACCTACCAGGTCCCGGTGGAGGTTCCCGCCCGTCGCGCCCGGACTCTGGCGGTCCGCTGGCTGGTCAGCTTCGCCCGCAACCGCCGCGAGTACTCGATGGCGGAGCGGCTCGCCAGCGAGATCCTCGACGCGACGCAGCAGCAGGGCAGCGCCTGGAAGCGGAAGGACGACATCTACCGCATGGCCCAGGCAAACAAGGCATTCGCGCATTACCGCTGGTAGCTAGCCTGGCTCGATGAGCCGGCCGATTCTCGCTGTTGACGTCGACGGAGTAGTCAGCCTCTTCGGGTTCGACGAGCCTCCCCCCCGGGCCGAGGCTCGGTTTCAGTTGATCGACGGGATGATGCACTGCATCTCGTTGCCGGCGGGGAAGCGGCTACTGCGACTTTCCGAGCACTACGACATGGTCTGGGCGACCGGCTGGGAGGACAAAGCCAACTACTACCTCCCCGACCTGCTCGGGCTGCCCGAATTCCCGCACGTCACCTTCGACGGCGCCGCCCGCTTCGGCTCCGCCCACTGGAAGCTGGGGCCGCTCGACGAGTACGGTCGCGGACGGGCGATGGCCTGGATCGACGACAACTTCGACGAGAGTTGCTACCAGTGGGCCCGCGACAGAGCCGAGCCGACCCTGCTGATCCCGACCGAGGCCCACCTTGGAATAGAGGAGGCTCATACCGAGGCACTGCTGGCCTGGGCCCGCGGCCTCGAACGCGAAGCAGGCGAACAATCGTGATCGCGGATCTCTAGACTCGACCAGCGTGGTGGGTTTCTGGCCGATCTTCTTCCTGATTGTGGTTTTGAAGATTCCCGTGCTCGGGGCTATGTGGCTGGTCTGGTGGGCGGGGAAGGCCCCGGAGACGGATGCCGCGGCCGAGGACTCCGACGGCGGCTTCGAGCGCTGGAAACCGCAGCCGAAGCTGCCCCGCGGACCGCGCCGTGGACCGCATGGAGGGGGAGCCGCAATGCCACTGCCTCCCTGCCCCCCGACGGGGCGGACCCGAGGCGTCAGGCCCGCACGGCCTGCTTTCGCTCCCGCCGGATCTCGCGCAGATAGGGATGGAAATCCACCTCGATCGTGTGACGCTTAGAGGCGACGAACCGCTTCCTCATCTTGCGCTCGTAGCCGTCGATCTCGGACCGCATCTCGGCGGCCGAGGGTAGGCTCGCCCTTCCGGCCAACAGGTCGGCAACCCATTCCGACTGGGCCTCGGCGATCGGCATGATCGGTCCCAGCGGCTGGATGAACCCGATGAAATAGAGGCCACGCTGCTCGGCCGGAACAACCCGGCGGTAAAGGGGCACGCGGTTGTCATGGACGGGAAACACGCTCGCGTCGAGGAACGGGAAGCTGATCTTGTACCCCGTGCAGTAGATGACGAGGTCGACCTCCTCCTCGCTGCCGTCGGCGAAGCGAACCGTGCGGCCGCCCGTGAACCGGTCGATGTTGGGCTTGACCGCGATGTCGCCGTGGCCGAGACGGGGAAGCAGCTCCGAGGAGACGGTGGGGTGGGCCTCGAGCAGCTTGTGGTCGGGCTCCGGCAAGCCGTAGGAGGCCATGCTGCCCGCCGCCATGCTCAGCGCCCTCCCCATGAAGAACCTCTGCACTGAAAGCGGTAGCCGGCTCGTGAACGGCGGCGCCGCTTCGTCGACGGGCTTGCCGTTCAGGTACTTGGGGATCACGTAGGCGCCGCGGCGCATGGCAAGAAAGGTCTTCTCGGCGATCCGCGAGGACTCGACGGCGATGTCGACCGCCGAGTTGCCGATCCCCAAAACCACGACCCGCTTGCCCTCCACCACCTCCGACTCGCGGTAGTGATGGACGTGCATCTGCTCGCCGGCAAACTCCTCGGCGCCCGGGAACGCGGGTTCCGGCCAACGCGGATCCCAATGGTGCCCGTTGGCGACAAGGACCGCCCGGTATCTGATGGTCTGGCGCTTGCCGTCGTCGTCCTGGAGGGTCACATCCCACTCGCCGTCGACCGGCTCGCAGCTGATCACCTCGGTGCGGAATCTGATCTTCTCCCGCAGTCCAAAATGCTCGACGTAGTCGTCGAAATAGGCGGCGATGTGGGAGTGGCTCGGGTAGTCTGGATAGTCGTCCGGCATCGGGAACGTCTTGAAGGCCATCAACTTCCGCGAGCTGTTGATGTGCAGCGAGCGGTAGGCCGACGACTGCCCGTTGTCATTCTCAAAGCGCCAGTTCCCCCCGACCTGCGATCCCTTCTCGAAGCAGTCGTAGGGGATTCGACGAGCGCTGAGCACCTGGCAGGCCGCGATGCCGGAGCTGCCGGCGCCGATCACACAAGCCTTCTCGGCAGCAGTCATGTCTGGAATCTATCCAAGCCGCCGCGCGGCTGGCCGCCTAGCCAAAGGGGCTGGCCAGGGGTGAACAACTCCACCCCTGGGGTCCGTAGCGAGAACGGCCGATCCGCCGGAAGCTGGGTTCATCGGAACTTGAAACCAACTGAAAGGAGATTCCGATGAATGACTCAACTCACAACAGCCGCCGCCCTCGCCCCTCCGCAGCGCTCTTGATCAGCTGCATAGCGCTGTTTCTGACCCTGAGCGGCACCGCTCTGGCGCTGCCGCACCTGTCGGTCCGCTCGGCCCAGATCGTCGACGGCACTGTGCGGACGGTCGACCTCCGCGACAACGCGGTCACCTCGCCCAAAATCGCGCCCGACTCGGTCGGCTCATCTCAGATCGCCGAAAACGCGATCGGCTCTCCCGAGGTAGCCCCTGACTCGCTGACGGCAGGCGACCTCGGCCCCGACTCGGTCGGCGCCAGCGAGATCGCAGCCGATTCTGTCCATCCCAGCGAGCTCGGTCCGATCGTCCAGCGCACCAACAGCGCCACGATTCAGACCGGCAAAACCGGCAGCGTCTCGGTCAACTGCGCCGAAGGCGAGCAGGTCATCAGCGGCGGCGGTCAGCCCTCCGTGTTTGGAGTGGAAATGACCTCAACCCGCCCCCAGAGCAACGGCTGGCTCTACCAGGCCAAGAACAACACCGGCAGCGACCAGACGATCACCGCGTTCGCCCTCTGCCTCAGCTGAGCAGCATTAGCAAGCAACAACCAGGATTGAATTTGCGTCGGACCGTCAACGCAGCAAGAGGGGGCCGGGTGCCCTTCGCCGGAGACTGGGACCCCATAAGGGCCGACGGTCTCCGCCGAAGGGTGCGCGCGGCCCCCTCGTACTACCTACTCGTCAGACGTAGTCTCAATCTCCTGCGCCAGCTCCTCGAGCTCCTCCGCAAAGGAGGGACCAAAGCTCTCCACGGTCGACTCGCCACCACCGTCGCCGCCGAGCTCGGCGGCCAGCTCTTCTTCGTCGAGCAGGCCGTCCTCGTTCGGAGGCTCGATCGCCACAGCGGGCTCGACCGAGAGCGTGCGGTAGTGCTTGAGCCCGGTCGCGGCCGGAATCAGCTTGCCGATGATGACGTTCTCCTTGAGGCCAACGAGACGATCCCGCTTGCCCTCCAGGGCCGCATCGGTGAGCACCTTGGTCGTCTCCTGGAAAGAGGCCGCCGAGAGGAAGGACTCCGTCGCCAGCGAGGCCTTGGTGATGCCGAGGATGACCTCCTCGCCTTTGGCCGCGGTGCCACCCTCTTCCTTGGTCTTCTTGTTGAGGCGCTTGAGACTGCCGCGATCCTCGAGCTGGCCCGGCAGCAGGCTGGTCGAGCCCTTCGCATCGATCCGGACCTTCTTCAGCATCTGACGGGCGATCAGCTCGATGTGCTTGTCGTTGATGTCCACGCCCTGGGCGCGGTAGACCTTCTGTACCTCGTCGACGAGGTACAGCTCGGTCGCCGTGCGCCCGCGGATCGCGAGCAGGTCGGCCGGGTAGAGCGAGCCCTCGTTGAGCTGCTGGCCGACCTCGACCTTCTCACCATCGACGACGTGCAGGCGGGTCCGCGCCGGGAAGCTGTAGGAATGCTCCTCGCCGCTGGACTCGATCACGTTGACTTTCATCGCCTTGTCGGTCTCATCGACTGAGACCTTTCCGGCTGCCTCGGCCATCTGCGCCAGCCCCTTCGGTTTGCGCGCCTCGAAAAGCTCGACGATTCGCGGCAGGC
>DATCBF010000265.1:0-3427 GCA_036512025.1 Solirubrobacterales bacterium | reverse complement strand
CGGGAGCTGTGGCCGACCTTCGTTGAAGAGATCGCCGCCAACGCCGCCAGGGCGGGACAGGGAGCGGTGGCGAGCCAAGCCGCTTGAGCTACCGGCCCTACCGGCCGATCCCGCACACGGCCCGATGCGGCTGAGAGGAGTCGAACCTCCACGGAGTTTCCTCCACACGGATCTGAACCGTGCGCGTCTACCAGTTCCGCCACAGCCGCGGGAGCAGGCAATCTACCGATCCCAGGCGGCAGCCCGCCGCAAGAGTCCCGATCGCTAATATCTCCTCTCCTCGCCGCTATCGTCTAGGGGACTAGGACGCTGGCTTCTCATGCCAGAAACCGGGGTTCGAATCCCCGTAGCGGTACTTCGCGGACTAAGCGCTCGGCTTCGGTGCCCAGTCCGGGTGCTGGGCCTTGAGCGCCCGGAAGCGGGCGTCGTGGGCTTCGCTCTCGTGCACCCATGCTCCGACCTCCTCGCGCGGCGCCCCGGTCCGCCGCAGCTCGGAGCCGCGGGCGTCGAGCGCCTTCTTCTGCTCCCAGAGCGCCTGTAGCTGGGCGCTGGGGCTGGCCGATGTGGGCAGGGGGTCGGGCTCCGCCTTGAATGCCGCCTCGCGCTGCGCTTCGTCGGTCTCGCGCCGGTTGCGCATCTCCGGGCCGTCGACCGCGATCTTCGACCGATCCGACGGGTCATAGCGAACGGGCACCACCGCGCCTAAGCCACGCATGCCGGCGTCCTTGGTGTGGAGCCTCTCGTCAAACTCGGTCGTCGTGCCGTCCTCGAAGGTGACGCGCACCTTCACGTGGTAGGAGCCGGCGCCGTTGGTCAGAACCTTGCCCTCGTCGGACTCGATGAGGATGCCGTCGAGCCGCTCGCCCTCGCGAAGGAGCTTCTTGCCACCGAACATGACGCCGGAGTCTATCTCCGGTTCCGGGCCGGGTGGTCTGTCTAAAAGCTGGAGATGAGGACGCAGTAGTCTCGCGCCGGTGATGGATCGGGATTTCCTGCGACAGGTTCAGGCCAACGTCGTAGCCGGGCTGATCGTCGCGGGAGTGCTGCTGATCGTAGGCGCGATCTACACCTTTCTTCGCAGCCTCAGTTTGAGCGATTTCGCCAGCTATATCGCGTTCCCGGCCGCGGGGATCGGCGTGGTCGTCGGTGGTTATCTGGTTGTCCGGTCGACACTGAGCTTCATTGCGCGGTTGGAGGACCGACAGGCGGAGTCCGACGCTGAAGCCGAGCGGCTTGAAGCCACGCTCGCGAAGCTGAAAGTCCAGAGCGCGGGGGCTGCCTATGTCCCCGTAATTCTCGCGGCTAAAAAGGAGGGCTGGAAGCACGAGTGGACGGGGGTCGGCGAGCTTCGATTTACCCGAGGAAACGAGGTTGTCACCACGGAGGCCGGGGAAAACGACGGCCGCAAGCTCCCCGCTCGTCTCGGTCTAGTCGACTGGGCGTGATCAGGACACCCGTAAAGCGTTGGCCACCCGCGAATGCCTAGCGGCGGGCTCAATGAAACGATGGCGCCGGTGCGGAGCTATCTATCCAGCCTTCCAATTCAGGTGCGCGCCGGCGTGCTCGTCTTCATCATGGCGTTCGGCCTCTTTTCCTTCACGACGCAGCCGCTCACCGGCTATGAGCCCGAAACCGCGGCGGTCACCGAGGGGCTCGTGCTGGAAGGCCATTTCTGGGATAAGGAAGACTCGCCGCTTCCGCTGAAAGCAAACTTCCTGGGCAAGGGCGGTCACTACTACTCCACGGCCGGCCTGTTGCAGCCGCTGCTGGAGGTTCCCTTCTTCGCCGCCGGGCACTTCGTCGACGTCAACTTCGGCTATCCCAACGAATATCCGTTCGGCTACGTCTTCCTCTGGTTCTACAACCCCTTCGTCGCCGCTGTCGCGGCGGCCGCCCTCTTCGCCTTGGTCTTCATGACCCGGCGCTCGATCAAATGGGCAGCCGCGATCGCGTCTCTCTTCGTCGTCGCCAGCATCGCCTGGCCGTACTCGAAGATCGGCATGGAGACCACCTTCATGGCGGCGGCCCTCGTCGCCTTTGCCCTGGCGGTGTGGGCCAGGCACCGCCCGAGCGTGCGCGCCTGGGGGCTGACCGGCTTCGCGGGGGGCGCCGCGATCGCGACCAAGCCATACGCGGTGGTGGTGCTGGCCGCGATCGCGATCGTCCTCTGGCCATCCTTCAGGGCGCTCGATCGGCGCCGGCGCGTGAAGCTGGCGCTGGCGGCGTGCCTGCCGGTCCTTGCCTGGATCGCGGCCATCGCCTGGTACAACTGGGTCCGATTCGGATCGCCGACCGACTCCGGGTACCACGAATCGCTGCTGACGCTGACGGCGCCGCTCAATGCGCTCGGGCTCTTCTTCAGTCCCGGGAAAGGCCTGATCTTCTACAGCCCGCTAGTCGTCCTGGGGGCGCTCGGCCTGCCGAGGCTGTGGCGCCAAGACCGATCGCTGACGGCGGCGTTGCTCGTCCTGCTGCTCGGGCTGACCTGCATCGTCGCCTCGACGACATTCTGGGGAGACGAGGTCTGGGGGCCCCGCTACATCGTTCCCACCGCCTGGACCCTGCTGGTGCCGATCGCCTGGTGGGCCGACAGCGCCGTTCGCCGCAAAGTCCTGGTCGGAGTCGCGTCGCTTGGCGTGCTGGTCCAGATCGTCGCGGTCTCGGCCCAGTACGCCCACTACGTGGATGTCGTCGATGCCCTCACCGGAGTCCCGATCTACCAGGATCGCTTTGGCGTCGATCGCGAAAAGATCCCCTACGGCAACGACCCGACCCGCTGGATCCCGGAGCTTTCGGCCCTGTTGGTTCAGACCGAGGGGCTGGTCTCCTCGCAGATCGTCGATCGGCTCGGAGGCCACGGCCTCGAAGTCACCTATTCGTCGTTCGAGGGCAGGTCACGCACCGTCAACCTCTCGGACCCCAAGCTCAAGATGCCGCCTGACTTCTGGTGGTACCCGCCACCCGAACACAGGTGGCTCGTGCGCTTCATCGCCCTGCTTATCCTCCTTTCCAGCCTGACCGCTGCCGCAAGGCTCTACCAGGTGACCTTCGGCAGGTTGGCCTTGGGCAGGAGGCCCCCGGCCGCACCGTAGTCGAAGGCGAGGAGGGTCCGTACTTCCTCGCCGCCTTCGACCAGGCGGGAATAGGGCCCCGGATTCTCAGTCTGGAAACCGGGCTCGAATCTCCGTAGCCGTATCGCTGGGCTCTACGCCTTCGGCTGGATGTTCTGGTTCACCCGGAAGAGGTTGCCCGGGTCGTAGGTGGCCTTGATCTGCGCCAGGCGGTCGTAGTTGTCGCCGTAGCTGGCCCGTACCCGCTCCTGCCCCTCGTCCATCATCATGTTCACGTAGGCGCCGCCGCCGAGCACTACGGGTCCGCAATCGCCCTCTGCGACGGAGACCTGGGGGGAGCGGAGGCGATGGCGGCC
>DATCBF010000264.1:0-3088 GCA_036512025.1 Solirubrobacterales bacterium | reverse complement strand
CCTGTGGGCGAATTGCGGCGCCCGCCTATGGCGGGCCTGCCGGATGTTGGTGCGCGGCTTCGCCGCGCATTCATCAGATTGCATTTCGCGGCCTACGGCCACATTCGCCCACAGGGCGGCCAGGCCCGTCCCTCGCAGCGGCCCCGTATTACGCAAGCTTTAAAGGAAAGGGCTCTGTAGAAGCTTCTTTTCCTTGGAGCCGCTTGAAAGCTCGGCGTGCTTCGAGGCGGATGGTGGCTGGGCCTCTGCGGGAATGTCGCGAAGCGGCGGCAATGCAATCCGGTGAATGCGCGGCGTAGCCGCGCAGCTAGTTCCACCATGCGCAAAGCGCATGGTGGTCAATTCCCGCAGAGGCCCAGCCGCCAGCCGCGCGCCCCAGGCCCAGCAGCTGACCTAGCTCTCGGCCGCGGGGCAGATCAGTCGGTAGTCGCACCAGCCGCAGACCGCCGGCGACGGTCGCGGCTCGAAGTCCTGGCCCAGCACTCCCTCGCCCACCTGCAGGACGGTGCGCTCGACCCGCTCGGCGTCGTCGGGCTTGGTCGGCGCCGCCACTTTCTCGGCATCGAGCACGTAGTAGTAGCTGCCTGTGCCGGCCTCGATATCCCAGGCCTCGCGGGCAGCGATCCGGTAGAGCGCCAGCTGCAGGTCGTTCTCCAGCTGGGCTTCGGTCCGGCGCTGGCCCGTCTTGTAGTCGATCAGCTCATAGCCGCCGTCGGGCAGGCGGTCGACCCGGTCGACCCGACCGCGCACATGGTGCTCGCCGATCTGGAAGTCGAACTTGCGCTCCAGCCAGACCGGTTCGCTCTCGGAGGCGCTCTCGTTCTCCCAGTACAGGCGCATCGCCTCGCGGGCACGCTCGCGGTACTGCAGCTCGTCGTCGGTGGCGCCGAAGCCGGTCCGCCGCCAGCCCGACTCGAACAGGCCCATCAGCCGCACCAGCCCGTCCTCGCCGTCGCCGTCTTCTTTGTGGAAGCGCTCGAGCACATTGTGGATCAGGATCCCGAAGCGCTGGTTGATCGTCGGCTCCTGCGGAATCCCAAAGACGCGGGCGAACTTGTACTTCAGCGGGCAGGTCAGGTAGAGGTCGAGGTCGGAGGCCGAGAGATTCAGCGCGCCGTCGCCGCGGCGCGGCAAGAAGGCCTCCAGCGAGGGCTCGTGGCGGGCGGCGATCAGGGCGCGGCGGCTGCCGCGCTCGCGCTCGGAGTCGAGCAGGTAGGAGTCGAGGGTCGAGGCGTCGAGCTCGGCCTGCTGCTCGGTGGTCGCGACCTGGCGCAACAGGCCGTTGACCGCCTCGATCGCCTCGACCGTCGCCTCGTCGCCAGGCCGCTGGGCGAGGGCCGCCAGTTTCAGCAGCTCCAGGTAGCGGGCGATCGCCCGGTTGACGTCTATCGCGGTGTCCAGGCGCGGCTCGGAGAGCTCGCGGCCCGCCCGCCAAGAGGCCTCCAGCACCTCCTCCCGCAGGGCCCGGTAGGTGGCGTGCAGGCCCTCGGCCGGGCCGAACAGCTCCTCCTCGTGGATCTCCTCCTCGGCGCCGGCCTCGGCCCGGGCCTCCTCGTAGAAGGGGGAGGGGCGCTGGTCCCCCTCGTCGTCGCGCTCGACCCTGGAGAGCACCAGGCCGCTCCGGGCCGGGCGGCCGATCCGCTCGACTCCGGCATCGTGCTCGAGCCCGAGCAGGAAGACATGGTCGAACTCCATCCCCTTGACGGCGCTGAAGGCAAGGCCCTGCACCGATCCGGGCGAGGCCGGTTCCTCACCGCCGGCGGGCTCGACGCCGGCGTCGGCGACGGCGCTGAGGTAGCGGACGAAGCCGCGGGTCGAGCCGTGTGGCTCGCGCCGCGCCCAGGCCGAAGCGAGCTCGGCCAGCCGCGAGAGCCCGAGCAGGCGCTCGGCGACCTCGGGCTGGGCGGCGAAGAGCCGCTGTCGCCGCAGCCCGACCCGCTCGATCAGACGGCGGACGAAGACGTCGGCGCGGCGCTCCTCCAACGCCGCCGAGGCGGCTCGGTAGAGCTTGAGGAAGGACTGGATCCGCTCGCGCGCCTCGGGTGGTATCTGGGGGCTGTCGAGCGCCGCCTCACAGCCCGAGACCATGTCGAGCTTGCGCCGCCGTGCGATCGTCGTCAGCCGGGCCAGGTCGGTGGAGCGAAGCTCGATCGGCGGCCGGGTCAGCGCCCTCGCCGCCGCGGCGGAGTCGTCGGGGTCGACCAGGACCCGCAGCCAGGCGATCGCGTCGCGGACCTCGGGGCGCTGGAACAGCGCCTCCGGTCCCGAGAGATGGAAGCGGATGCCGCGCTCCTCCATTGCCGCCGCGATCGCTCCGCCGTGGCGGGCGGGCTCGTCGACGAGGACGCAGATCGCCTCCGGCGCGGTTCCCCCGGCAAGCAGGTGCTCTACCTCGCGGGCGACGCTCTGCGCCTGCGCTCGCTCGTTCCGGCATGACCAGAAGCGGGTGGTGGGTGAGCGAAAGCGACCTTCGAGGGGAATCACCTCGCCGTCGGGGTGATGGTGGAGAAACCAGGCGCTCGGCCGTGGGTCCTGACCCGGGGAGGCGGCGAAGGGGCTGCCCTCTTCCAGTGCATAGAGATGGTTTGGGTTGTCGGTTGCCAGCCTCACCAAGATCGAAAGCTGAGAGGCGGTGGCATCCTCAAGCTCGTCGACCATCACGAAGGGGAAGCGGTCCGCGATCTGGCGTCGGGCGTCCGCGCGGTCGGCAAGGAGGACGTTGAGGGCGAGGAAGATGTCGCCGTGGTCGAGGCTGCCGGCCGCGGCGAGGATGCGATCGTGCGTCGCGAACAGCTCGGCGAACTCGCGCTCGCGCCGAGCCGCCTCCAGCCCGGCCGCATCGCGCGCCGTGGTCTCCAGCTCGGCGGCGCGAGATACGAGCGCCTCGGGGCCGACCGCTTCCGCCTTCAGCTCGTCGATTCGCGCCAGCAGGCGGGCAAGCAGCCCGGCGGGGTTGCCGCGGATCTCATGCCGCCGCAGTGGCAGCTCCTCGAGCCTGTCGAGCAGCATCGCCAGTCGCTCGGCCGGGCCGAGCACGTCGAAGAAGGGGTCGAGGCCGGCCGCGTCGGAGTGCTCTCGCAGCAGCCGC
>DATCBF010000263.1:0-3568 GCA_036512025.1 Solirubrobacterales bacterium | reverse complement strand
AAGCCGCCACGGGCGGAAAGACAACTCACGACGGGCAAAGGCGATCGGCGATCGCTTCAGTCGGTCCACGCTCCGAGCGGCGCTGCTGGCGATCGCGGTCACGGCCGCCGTCGCGGTTCCGGCTCAGGCGGCGACCGGCGGCGCCTCGACCGTCGCCTATGGGGGCGCCGGATTGGCCGGTGGCGACATCGCCTTCAGCGCCATGCGCTCAGCCGGCGCCACCTGGTACGGCCCCGGCTTCTACGGCCACGAAACGGCCTGTGGGCAGGTTCTGCGGCCGGGCACGATCGGCGTCGCCCATCGCAACCTTCCCTGTGGAACCACGGTCAAATTCGCCTACGAAGGGCACTACCTGATCACCAAGGTGATCGATCGCGGTCCCTACACCAAAGGCAATGCCTGGGATCTGACCAACGGCGCCCGTATGGCGCTCGAGTTCGAAGGGTCCGGCCAGGTCGAATACGCGCTCGCCCTGCATTACGCCCGCCACTAGAGCCATCCAGGCTCTCCGGCCTCTCGATTCAGCCGCATCGACGGTTAGTCTGCCCGTGTTGTAGGCAGACGTTCAACGAGAGGAGCACTTGGCATGTCGAAGTCTTCGCAGGAAGCCGTCATCGCGCGGTCGGCCGGAAAGCGCGGCCGGTTGGCGGCAGTGATGCTGGCGGCTGGCTCCCTCGCCTTGGTGGTTGCCCTGATCGCGAGCGCCGGCGCTTCGGCCGGCAGCCGGATCACGGTCGTCTTGGGCAATACGGCGACCGTCCCCAACCCGTCCTGCCCGGGGACGCCGTGTCAGGCAATCGGAAGCGTTACCGGCTTCCAGGTCAGCAACGGCCAGACCAGCCTGCCTTACAGCGTTCCCCGCGACGGCAAAATCAAGGCCTGGACCCTGACCCTGGCCCAGCCGACCAACTCGCAGCGCTCCTTCTTCAACGGCTTCTTCGGGACCCCGCCGGAGGCGCGCCTGGCGGTGCTGCGGCGCGTCCCCGGCACCAACCCGCCGCGCTACAACCTGGTCAGCCAGGGCTCGATCCACGTCCTCAGCCCCTACCTCGGCCAGACCGTCAAGTTCAGCGCCTCGCTCGACGTCGAAAAGGGCGACATCGTCGGTCTCACCGTCCCCACCTGGGCCCCGGCGTTCGCCGAGGAACAGCCGAGCAACAACGTCTGGCGGGCCAGCCGCGAACCGGGCAAATGCACCAACTCCAACGACCTGCGCCAGGGCGAACCGCAGATGAAGGTCGGCAAGCGGGCGACATACGGTTGCCGCTACGCCACCGCCCGGCTCCTCTACACGGCGACGCTGGTCTCGGAATAGGCGGTTCCTGGGCGTCGATGGCGGGTGGGCCTCTGCGGAATTGACCACCATGCGCTACGCGCATGGTGGAATTTGGTGCGCGGCTTCGCCGCGCATTCACCGGATTGCACTGCCGCCGCTTCGCGACATCCCCGCAGAGGCCCACCCGCCATCGGCTCGAAGCACGCCCAGCTTCAAGCGCCCAGGGCCGAAGCGGCTGCTGAACCTCGGCGCCCAGGGTTAAAGCTTGCGTTATCCGGGGCGTTGCTAGGGCCAGGCTCGTCCCCCCGAACCCACAGAGTCAGCCCACTACAGGACCGGCAGGAAGTTCTGGATCTCGTACGGGGTGACCTGGACGCGGTAGTCGTCCCATTCCTGGCGCTTGATCTCGATGAAGCGGCGGAATGTGTGCTCGCCGAGGGTTCGCAGCACCAGCTCTGAATCGGCCGCCAGCTCGATCGCCTCGCCGAGCGTCGCCGGCAGCTGCTCGATTCCCTGGTGGCTGAGCTCCTCCTGGGAGAGGTGGTAGAGGTTCTGCTCCATCGGCTCCGGCAGCTCGTAGCCCTTCTCGATCCCTTCCAGGCCGGCCTGCAGCATTCCGGCGAAGCAGAGGTAGGGATTGCAGGCGGGGTCGGGACAGCGCAGCTCGGCCCGGGTCGCGCTCTCTTTGCCGGGGTGGTACAGGGGCACCCGGATCAGGGCCGAGCGGTTGCGCCGCGACCAGGCGAGGTAGACCGGCGCCTCGTAGCCGGGCACCAGGCGCTTGTAGGAGTTGACCCACTGGGCGAAGAGGGGGGAGATCTCACGCGCGTGTTTGAGCTGGCCGGCGATGAACGACTTGGCGACGGGGGAGAGGAAGTACTGGTCGTCGCCGTCATAGAAGGCGTTCTTGCCGTCTTTGGTCAGTGACTGGTGGACGTGCATGCCGGAGCCGTTCTCGCCGAACAGGGGCTTCGGCATGAAGGTCGCGTGCCAGCCGTATTTCATCGCGTACTCCTTGACGACGATCCGGTAGGTCATGCAGTCGTCGGCCATCTCCAGCGCGTTCTTGTAGCGCATGTCGACCTCGTGCTGGGAGGGGCCGACCTCGTGGTGGGTGTACTCGACGTGGATGCCCATCTTCTCCAGCGCCAGCACCGTCTCGCGGCGCACGTCGGAGCCGGCATCCAGCGTCGTCAGGTCGAAGTAGCCGCCCTCGTCGAGGACCTCGGGGACGCCGTTCTCGGGCTTGGCGGATCGGAAGTAGAAGTACTCGAGCTCAGGGCCGACGTTGTAGTTGTCGAAACCGAGGTCCTGGGCTCGTTTCAGCGCCCGCTGCAGGATCCAGCGCGGGTCGCCCTCGTAAGGATCGCCGCCGGGGACGCGGATGTCGCAGAACATGCGGGCGACCGCGTTCTCTTCCTCAGGGCGCCAGGGCACCAAGGCGAAGGTGGAGGGATCGGGCATCGCGATCATGTCCGACTCCTCAATCGGGTTGAAACCGGTGATCGAGGAGCCGTCGAAGCCCATGCCGCCGTCGAAGGCGTCCTCGAGCTCGGCGGCGTTGATCGAGAAGCTCTTCAGCTGCCCGAGCACGTCGGTGAACCAGAGCCGGACAAAGCGGACATCGCTTTCCTTGACGATCTGGATGACATCTGCGGCGTTCTTGGGTCCATCTGCCATTCCGGCCTCCTAGCTTGTCCG
The DNA here is from genome assembly GCA_036512025.1 of Solirubrobacterales bacterium. Lineage (GTDB taxonomy): Bacteria > Actinomycetota > Thermoleophilia > Solirubrobacterales > 70-9 > DATCBF01. The sequence continues at coordinate 591 of DATCBF010000263.1, read as the reverse complement.
CGCGAGGCCGCAACGATAGGCGAAGTGAACCGACGAGGGTAAGAAGGGCGTATTAGGGGTAGAGGAACGCTGGCGGCCCGGCTTGCGAGACGGGTCAAAAGCGGGTATAACTTACTCCTCGTAAGTAATCGGCCAAAAGTAAAGTAAAGGCCACGTAAAGGCTCTGTAAAGCGAAATTCGCCCAATCGGAGTCGGAAGCGGACGCAACGTGACAGTCAAAACAGCAGTCAGCAGATTCCAGATCCATGACGAGCTAACCGCTCCTGATGAGAGTGCCCCCCTGATCAAAAGCATTCAGGTCGCAGGCGGCGCGGTCACCAAGTTCGTCGGCGTTCTCGCCGGCGCGCCGGCTGTGCTCCGTGCCTACACCCGGATGCGTTCTGAGCTTCGCGGAGGTGTCTTGCCGCAGGCGACCCGTGAGCGGATCGCCCTGGCGGTCGCCGAGTACCGCGAGGACAACTACAGCATCGCCCAGCACGCGAAGTCGGCGCGTCGCGCCGGCCTCGGCCTCGATGAGGTCTCCCGCGCTCGCAGCTTCAGCTCGGCCGACCCCAAGGAGGCAGCGCTCCTGCTCTACCTCAAGGACGCTTT
>DATCBF010000262.1:0-4887 GCA_036512025.1 Solirubrobacterales bacterium | reverse complement strand
GTGCCGGTTTACGTCCTCGGGCCCTCCTCGACGATCTCCCCCGACGTGGAGAGCGAAATCGCCAAGATCGATGGCAACGTGCAGCGGGTCGCCGGCAAAGACCCAGTCGGCAACGCAATCGCCTTCGCCCGCTATTCCGACGGCGACTTCGGCTGGAACATCAACGATCCAGGCCATGGCTTTGTCATCGCTCGCAGCGACTCGCCGCTGGACGCGGCGGCCGCGGCGCCGCTCTCCGCCGCAGGGACCTGGGGGCCGCTGCTGCTCACCGACAACGCCGATACGCTGCCTGACGCGCTGCGCGGGTACCTGCTCGACGTCAAGCCGGGCTACACCACGGACCCGACGCGCGCCTTCTACAACCACGTGTGGGTAATCGGAGACCAGGATGCGATCGACGTCAACCAGCAGGCCGAAATCGACAGCCTGGCGGAGCTAACCAAAATCGGAGGACAGCCATGAGTGAGGCGGAGAACCCGGATCTGCTGACCCGTTCCCACGGGGTGACGGCGGAGGACATCCGCGCCCTTGCCGGCGCCTCCACCCCCCACTTCGCGTTACAGGTGCGAAACCGGATCCGGCGCCTGATCGAGCCGCTGGCAGCCGACGACCCGGCTCGGATCGAAGGCGAGCGCAAGATCGCCCAGCTCGAGAAGCTCGCCGACAACAGCGGCGACCCGCGTGGAACCCTCGGCATCGCCCACTAGATGAAGAACATGGCCCCCGGCGTCTGGCGCCTGAAGGAATTCCCGGCGCCCAGCATCAACGTCTATCTGGCCGAGGACGTCCTCATCGATGCCGGCCGGCGCTGGGACCGGGGGCGGATCTTCAGCGAGATCGAGGGCCGTGAGATCTCGATGCTGGCGCTGACCCACGCCCACCCCGACCACCAGGGCGTAGCCAAAGAGGTCTGCGAAACACAGCAGATCCCGCTCGCTTGCCATGGCGACGACGTCGACGCGATGGAAGGCCGCCGGCCACTGCAGGAAGCGGCGATGAACAACCCTGTCAACAGGACGATCAAGGCGATCTGGGAGGGCCCGCCACACAAGGTCGACCGGGTTCTGAGCGAGGGAGACGAGGTCGCCGGTTTCCGCGTCGTCCACGCCCCTGGCCACGCCCGCGGCGAGGTGATCTTCTTCCGCGAGTCAGACCGGGTGGCGATCTGCGGCGACGTGATTCGCAACATGAGCTACGCCACCGCGCTGCCGGGGATCAAGGAGCCGCCGAAGATCTTCACCTATGACCCGGCCGAGAACCGCCGCTCAATCCGCAAGCTGGCCGAGCTCAACCCATCGCTGATCCTCGCCGGCCACGGCCCCGCGGTGACCGACATCGCCGCCTTCGAGCGCTTCGCAGCCGCTCTCCCCGCCTAGACCGCAGCTTCCACTCGGCGGCAGGGTTACCTAGTTTCAATGACCCTCTGACCAGACGTGCCTGAGGTTAACCACCCCTATCGGGGGTAAAGGTCAGGCACGTCCTCCATGCACGAAGGGAGAGCCTCATGAACACGCTCAAGAAGCGGCGCCCGTCCCCGGCCATGGTGGTCGCGGTGATGGCGTTGGTCGTGGCACTGGCGGGAACGGCCTATGCGGCGCAGACGATCAACGGCGGCTCGATTAAGAAGCAGACGATCGGGGCCGGCAAGCTCAAGCACAAGACCCTCACCGGGTACCAGATCAACACCGCCAAGCTCGGTGTCGTGCCCAGCGCCACCCGCGCTGCGCACACCTACTGGGCAGTGGTCAACAACCCGGCCGGCGCCGGCAACGCGACCCTCGCCCGCGCCAGCGACCCCGGCATCACCGCGACCGAGAGCGGCGGCGCCGTCAGTGTCGTCTTCCCACTCAATGTCAGTGGCTGTGCCGATGTGGCCGGTCGCAACAACGCCGGGACCACGGTTCCGGGCGCCGGCACCGCCCAGACGAACGCCTCGGCCGCCAACGCCAACGCGATCGAAGTCCACACCCGTGACGAAAAAGGAGCCGACACCGACGCCGACTTCCACCTGATCGTGGTCTGCCCCTAGCCACCCGTCTTCCGCTGTTCCTTTTCTCCGTTATATGACGAAAGGAACAGCGGAAGCGCTCAGGGCGCGTAGCGCGCGACCGCCATGTCCACGCGCTCGCCGCGAAATGGGACGCCCTCGGCGACCAGGAACCGGCGCTGGCGGGCGCCCTTGGCGAGCGAGCCGTCGGCGCGAACGACTCGCCACCAGGGCAGGTCGGGCTCGTCGCAATCAAAGAGGACGGAGCCGGCGAAGCGCGGCGCGCCCGGAGAGACGTCGCCGTAGGTGCTGACGAGCCCCTCCGGGATCTCACGCACGCGATCGAGAACTTCGAGCAGGCGAGATTCCGGCTCGGCGGTCAGAGGCCGGGGCCGAAGGCGTCGATGATGCGGTTCTGGAACTCGCTCAGCTCTTCGGGTGAGATGAAGTAGGTGGGCGGGGTGAGAAAGAGGCCGTCGGCCCGCTCGGCGGTCTCCTCGACCCGGGCCCGGACCTTGTCGAGCGGGCCGGCGGCGCAGTAAGTGTCGACCATCTCGTCGCTGATCGCGGCCGGGACGGCGGTGAGGTCGCCGCGGCGAAAGGCATCACCGGCAGCGATGGCGTTGTCGGCGAAATCGTGCAGCTCCCAAAGAGGCATGTAGGTCTTGACCGTCGCGTAGAAGGAGATCGTGCGGCGGGCCATCTCGACCGCCCGCTCTTCGTCGTCGTCGATCGCGCAGCAAACCGTCGGCAGGTAGTCGAAGTCCTTGCGCTCGCGGCCGGAGCGCGCCAGGCCGGTCTCGAAGGCGTCGACGACGACCTCGTCGATCCAGCGCAGGCTCTGGATCGGGTGCCCGATCAGCCCATCGGCGACGTCGCCCGCCATCCGCGCCATTCCGGCCTGGACGGCGGCGGTGTAGATCGGCACCGACTCGCGCGGCGCCGGGTGCGGGCGGATCCAGCCCTTGATGTCGATGTCGTAATAGTCGCCCTGGTAGCGGATCGGCTCGCCCCCACTCGCCTGCTGCATGATCAACCGGGTTGCCTCAATCGCCTCGCGCAGATGAGGAGCGGGTTTGCCGTAGTCGGCGTTGTGCCAGGTCTCGTTCAGCCGTTTGACCCCGGCCCCCATCCCGAGTCGGAAGCGCCCGTCCGCCATCTCGTCGATGTCGAGGGCGGTGACGGCATGGATGAAAGGGCTGCGGGTAAAAGCCCAGACGATGCCGGTGGCGACGTCGATCCGCTCGGTCTTGGCGGCCAGGTAGGCGGCCTGGGTGACGGCGCTGCGGAACAGCTCGGGCGCCCAGACGCACTCGACCCCGGCCGCCTCGGCCCGCAGCGTCTCGGCCTCGAGGTCGGCGACCGTGGTGCCGATCGCGGCAACGGAGATCCGGTCCAGCGCTCCCATGCCCGGTCCAGCGCCTTCTTAAGCCGCTGCCGGCTCGGCGGCCCTGGCGAGGACGGCGTCCGCCACCCGCTCGCGATGCCACTTGGCGTCGCCGAACAGCGAAGCATTGGCGCGACCGCGCTTGAGGAAGAAGTGGAGGTCGTGCTCCCAGGTGAAGCCGATGCCGCCGTGGACCTGGATCGAGGCATCGGGCACGCGCCAGCCGGCATCGGAGGCATAGGCCTTCGCCATCGAAGCCGCCAGCGGCAGCGACTCGGGCTCGGCGTCAGCCGCCCAGGCGGCTCCGTAGACGGCGGAGCGAGCGTTCTCGGTCTCCAGCAGCATCTGCGCACAACGGTGGGAGACAGCCTGGTAGGAGCCGATCGCGCGGTCGAACTGCTTGCGGTCTTTGGCGTACTCGACCGCCATCTCCATCGTGCGCTGGGCGATGCCCGTCGACTCGGCGGCGAGGGCGACGCAAAGGCGGAAGAAGACGGGGTAGTACTCAGGCCCCTCGGCCGGCATCGAATCGGCGGCGGCGACACGAACGCCGTCGAAGCTGACCGTCGAGAGCCTGCGGGTGAGGTCGATCGAGGTTTCCGGCGTGACCGCGACCCCGGCGGCGCCGCGCTCGACCAGGTGGCGCTTGCCATCGGAGGTGGCGACGATGAAGAAGTCAGCGCTGGCCACGTCGGGCACGAGCACCTTCTCGCCGTCAAGGACGACGTCTTCGCCGTCGGCCTTGGGGTCCATCGTGAAGCCGCCCGGGCTCGCCGGCGAGCCCGCGTCCCAAAGCGCCGGCACGCCGCGCAGCTCGCCGTTCGCCAGCGGCCGCAGGAAGCGCTCGCGCTGATCGTCGGAGCCGCAGAGGCTGAGGGCAAGTCCGGCGATCGTGTTGGAAAAGAGTGGTGAGGGAGCGAGCGCGTAGCCCATCTCCTCGAAGAGCACGGCCAGGTCGACGATGCCAAGGCCCTGGCCGCCCCACTCCTCGGGAACCGCCAAACCCGTCCAGCCGAGCTCGGCCATCTCGGTCCAGTCGGCGGGATCGAAGCCGTCGTCGCTCGCCGCCAGCTCGCGGATGCGCTCGGATTTGTAACGCGCCGCGAGGAAGTCGCGCGCGGTCGAGCGGATCGCCTGCTGCTCGTCTGTGAGGTCGAAGTACATGGTCGAAGCTCAGCGCATCCGGGGCAGGCCGAGCACCCGCTCGGCGATGATGTTCTTGAGGATGTCGGTGGTGCCGCCCTCGATCGAGTTGGCACGCGAGCGCAGGAACCCGTACTGCCAGACGCCGTTGGCGATCGCCTGCTCGGAGCCACGCCCCAGCGGCGCGTAGGCGCCCTCGATATCGAGGGCAAGCTCGGTCAGGTCCTGGTTTATGTCGGCCCACTGCCACTTGCCGAGCGAGCCCTCGGGGCCGGGGATGCCCGACTGCATCGTCTTGGTCAGGCCGCGGTAGGCGTTGAGCCGCATCGTCTCGGCCTCGATGTAGAGCTGGGCGATTCGCTGGCGGTAA
>DATCBF010000261.1:0-12971 GCA_036512025.1 Solirubrobacterales bacterium | reverse complement strand
GCTCGTCCTCTCGCGAAACCTGACTCACGACACCTCGTGGGACCTCCTCGTGCGCCTCGAGGAGGAGGAGGGCGGGTTGCCGCTCGGGGCGGATATCTCCGCCGCGCTCATCGCCCTCGACGGCTTGGCGACCTCTCCGGTCACGCGGTCGTTGGCGGACTCGGTGGCGAGCGCGCGCTTTGCGGCGCCCGCGCCCTTCGACATGGTCCGCCTGCACCTGCTCGGGCTGGGCCCAGTGGAGTCGCCCCTCGATCCGGTCATCGAGGATCGAGGCGAGCGCCTGCTCGTGGTTTCACCGTTCCTCACCCCGGGTCGCCTCGAGGAGTTGCGGGCGCTGGCCGGTCGCAGTTGCCGGCTGATATCCCGGCCCGAGGAGCTCGAACGGCTGGGCGCCGGCGCCCTGGAGGGCTGGGGGACGCCGCTGATCCTCCACGAGGCCGCGGATACGAGTGTTCCCGGCGGCCCGATCGACACCCAGCTCGGCGGCCTGCACGCGAAGCTCGTGGTCCTCGACCGGGGCGAGCGCTCGACCTGGTTCGCCGGCTCGATGAACGCGACAGCCAGCGCGGTCGATCGAAACGTTGAGGCGTGCATTTCGCTCTCCGGCCCACGCCGCAAGGTCGGTGTCGAGAAGCTGCTCTCCAGGGCCGGCAAAGAGGTGCGCTTCCGCACTCTGCTGTGCGAGTTTCCGGTCGAGAGCGAGGAGCCTTTGAAGCCCAGTCCGGAGCAGGAAGAGCGTGACCGGCTCGATCGGCTCGGCGCCCAATTTGCCGGGATGGATCTAAAGGCGCAGGTCGTCGGCGACGAGGAGCCGGTGCTCGAGTTGAGCTTTGCCGGAGAGCCACCCGAGCTACGGCAGGGAGACCGGGTATCGGCACGGATCGTCACCCGCGAGCACTGGCTCCCCGTAGACCTGGATACCGAGCCGGCGGCTCGTATCTCAGTCAGGCGGGTCTCGGAGATCACCGGCTTGATCGCCCTCAGGCTCGCCGGTCGGCTGGGCCTCCGCCACGAGCTGGTGTTGTTCGCGCGGCTGGAGGGCGAGCCCGACGATCGCATCGACCGGCTGCTGCTGGATCTGATTCCCGACAGCCGCCGGTTTGCGCTGCTGCTGTTTCTGATGCTTGCCGCGGGCGATCCCGATGCGGAGGCCGCGGCCCTGGCGCGAGGGCTGGGGGGACGGCTCGACGCCGATGCCGGGGCCTCGGAAGGTTTTGGTCTGCCGCTCTATGAGGAGCTTGTCCGCGCCTCCGCCCGCGACCCTCGGCGCCTGGTGGCGATCGACGACCTGGTCGAGCGGCTGGCTCGAAGCGAGGAAGGGCGTGGGCGCCTGCCGGACGGATTCCGCGATATGTGGCAGTCGTTCAAGCCGTTGATAGCCGCGGCCCGCCGATGACCTTCGAGGCGGAGCCGATCTTGCGCGGCCTGAAGTCGTTCCAGCGGAACACGGTCGAGTATGTGTTCGAGCGTTTCTTCTCGAAGGACGACCCGGTCGACCGGTTTCTCGTCGCCGACGAGGTCGGGCTCGGCAAGACGATGGTCGCCCGCGGCGTCATCGCCAAGTTGATCGAACGCCACCTGCAGGAGGACGGTCGCCGCATCGACGTCGTCTATATCTGCTCCAACCAGGCGATCGCACAGCAGAACTTCTCGAAGCTCTCGGTGGTTGGTCGCGAGCGGCGCCCGGTGACCGACCGGATCACGACGTTGCCCCTGAACATCGGTGGGCTGAACGAGAAGCTGAGCGAGTACGGCCGTGGGATCAACATCATCCCCGTCACCCCGACCACCTCGCTCGACCTTCGCTCAAGCGGAGGTCGAGCCGACGAGCGCGCGCTCCTGTGGTGGCTGTTGACCGACGAGCGGCTAATTGGATCGCGGCAGATGCGACGCAAGGGCGGGCGGCGGCTGTTCATGCCGCCGATCAAGAACGAGGTCAGCTTCGCCGAGCGACTCGATCAGATTTGCGGCGACGACATCGACGAGGATCTCTGGTCGAAATTCGTCGCCGCGGTACGGGGCAGCGAGATGCTGGACGAGGTCGGCGAGCTGATCGAGACGTTTCGTTCCGAGCCACGATTGTGGATGGAGCCCTGGCGCGATCGACGGATCCAGGTGGTCGCCGGGTTGCGTCGCACGCTGGCCGACTCGTGCGTGAGGGCACTCGAGCCCGACCTCGTGATCCTCGACGAGTTCCAGCGTTTTCCAAAGCTTTTCGAGCAGGGCTCCGACACCGGAGAGCTGGCTCGCAAGCTCTTCGACTACGAAGGCTGCAAATCGCTGCTGCTCTCGGCGACGCCCTATCGAATGTTCTCCCGCGCCCATGAGCTCGATGACGATCACCACCGGGATTTCCTCTCCACGACCAGCTTCCTGATCGACGATGCCGATCGCAGCGCCGAGTTGAAGGAGCTGATGTCCACCTACCGGGGGATGCTGAAGGCATGCGCGGGCGGTGACGACGGCGCGGTCGAGGCGGAGGCCGCTCGTGACGCGGTTCGCGGCGAGTTGATGAGAGTCATGTGCCGTACTGAGCGGCTCGGGGCGGCTGGCGACCGCAACGGGATGCTCGATGCCCGGCCGGCGCACGCTCTGGAGCCGAGGCTTCAGGCGACGGATCTGCGCGGGTACGCCGACCTGGAGCGGGTCGCCTCGCGGCTGCATGCCCGTGACGTGGTCGAGTTCTGGAAGTCGGCTCCATACGCCCTCAACCTGATGGATGACTACATGCTTTCCCGTTCTTTCGAGGAGGAGGCGAAGTCCGCGACTCCGGTGCCGGTCGCCACCCGCATCGACGCCGAGGCCGTGCGCTCCTACGGAGACGTCGATCCCGGCAACGCACGCCTGCGCGGTTTGATCCAGCGCCTGGAGGAGGAGCGCGCCTGGCAATGCCTGTGGCTCCCGCCCAGCCTGCCCTACTACGCGCCCGGACGGCCTTTCGACCGGGCTACGGTGGCCACCAAGCGCCTGATCTTCTCCAACTGGAAGGTCGTGCCGAAGGCTATCGCTGCGCTGACGAGCTTCCAGATGGACCGGCAGATCTACAAGGGGCTGCCCGGCGACCGGATTCCCAACAGCGCTGACGGCCGCAGGTCCCTGGGGCAGCCGCTGCAGTGGCGCAAAGACGGCAGGCTGACCGAGCTGCTGCTGGCGGCGCCGGGAGTGGGGCTGGCGCAGCTGACCGATCCTTTGAAGCTCGCCGCCGGTCTGGCTTCTGGCTCCGCGGGCCTGTCGGGCCGGAGCTCTCTGCTGATCGCCGCCGAGCGAAACGTTCGGGCGGCGCTGCGGAAGCTCGAGCTTCCGGCCGGGACCGGGGCGGCTGATCCACTCTGGTATCTGGTCGCGATGCTGCGACTGGATGCCCTGGCCCCGGGCTGGCTTCGCGCGGACGCGTTCGGAGCCGAGGACGAGCATCTCGCCTGGTCCCACCATGTCGCTTTGCTGCGCGGGGCGCTGGAGGGCGAGGTGGAGCTCGGTGCGGTTCCGAAGGACCTGGCGCGGGTGCTCGCCCATGTCGGCGTCGGCGCTCCGGGAACCTGTGCTCTGCGCGCTCTACGGCGCTCCGGGACAGATGTCGACCGGGACGAGGTCGAGCAGGCCGCGTTGCGGATCGGGAACGCCATGAGGCTGCAGCTGAACCTGCCGGAGTCGGTTGCGATCGTGCGTGCCAGCGGTCGAGCTCCGACCCGAATCCGAGCCGGGGGTGACGGCGCCTACTGGCGGGGAGCACTCGACTACTGCATCAACGGCAACCTGCAGGCGGTCCTGGACGAGTATGTGCACGTGCTTCGGGACTGGGTGGGAGGGACCTCTGAGAGCAGCCGCCTCGACGCCGTGGCGAAGACGGCGACAGAGGCGATCGGGATCGATGCGCCTTCGCTGAGAGGGCGAAATATCACGGCGGAGGGCCGGATCGACGAGACCGACTCGCTCGCGTTTCACAGCCGGCTCGCTGTCCGCCTGGACAGGGGACAGGGCGAGGACGAGCAGTCGGTCCAGCGTGTCGACACGGTTCGCAAAGCGTTCAACTCACCGTTCTGGCCTTTCGTCGTGGCGACGACTTCGATCGGTCAGGAGGGGCTTGATTTCCACCTCTACTCCCACGCGGTGGTGCACTGGAACCTTCCCCGCAACCCGGTCGATCTCGAGCAGCGCGAGGGCAGGGTCCACCGATTTAAGAATCATGCGGTGCGCCGTAACCTCGCTGCCGCTCTCCGCTCCAGCGGTATTGATGCCGCGCCGGCCGATCCCTGGGCCGCCATGTTCGAGGCGGCGGAAGAGGACGTCGGCGGCCTGGTCCCGTACTGGGTGTTTCCCGGCGACGCCCGCATCGAGCGCCACGTGCCCGCCGAGCCGATGAGCATCGATCGCCAGCTCCTCGAGGAGCTCGTGGGTCTCACCGGCATCTACCGCCTCGCCTTCGGCCAGCCTCGCCAGGACGAGCTGGTCGCCGCGCTGAGGGGCCTCGGCGCCGAGCCTGAGCTGGCGAAGAGGCTCGTCATCGACTTGGCGCCGCCGGCCATGCCCGGAGCCTGAGTCCGGCGGTTGAGGCGCCGGTGAGTTCGCGATCCTGGTCACTACGGGTGGACCGGATCCGCGGCGAGGGCAAACGGGCTGCCCTCGGAGTCGCGGCAAATCGCCCAGCGCTCGCCTGGGTGGACGATGGAGCCGCCGTGCTCGCGCACTCGCTCCATCGCCGCCTCGATATCGGTGACCGTGAAGTAGGGAAGGGAGGCGGTGTCGCCCGGCCCGCGTCCGCGCTCGTGGACGCCGAGCCGGAGGTCACCTGCCGTCGCTTCCCAGCCCGAGCCGGCCTCGGCGGCCCGGGGCGCCAGCTCGACGTCGAGCACGCCGCGCCAGAAGCGAAGCGCGCGCTCGGCATCGTCGGCCGGAAACTCGATCAACGGAGAGGGCATGTGTTCAGTATCGTCGAACGACGACCTCCTCTTGCACTCATCTCGATGCGATTGAGCATTTCGACCTTCCGGCCGAGGTTGCCGGCTGTGAAGAGTGTCTGGCGCAGGGAATGCAGTGGGTCCACCTGCGGATGTGCCAGAGCTGTGGCCATATCGGTTGCTGTGACAACTCGATCGGCAAACACGCCACCGCCCACAATCGTAAGACCGGGCACCCGATCATCCGCTCGGCCGAGCCGGGCGAAGACTGGAGCTGGTGCTACGTCGATGAGGTGATGTTCCGGCTGGAAGGCTGACGAGCCCGGCGCCGGGCTCAGCCCAGCGCCTCGGGGAGCGATGTGCCTCCCTCGGCGGCGGCGCGCAGAAGCGGCGCCGGAGCGTAGGCCTCGCCATGCTCCTCACGCAGGCTCTCGAGTAGGGCAAGGGCCCTCCCGACACCGATCAGCTCGGCGAACTCGAGCGGGCCGAGCGGCCAGTTGAAGCCCAGCCGCATCGCCGTGTTCATGTCGACCGGCGTGCCGATCCGCTCTTCCAGGGCGAAGGCCACCTCGTTGGTGATCTGGGCGATCATCCGCGGCAGGATCGACTCGGCGCTGGGGGCGATCTTCAGGAGCTCGCCGGGGTCGAGGGTCGGCGCCGCGATTTCGAGATCGGGATCGGGATCGTCGACGACGTGCCCACCGTATTCGTAGAAACCATGACCGATCTTGCGACCGAGCCGATCGGCGGCAACCATCTCTTCCTGGATCGGGCTCGGTCGCCAGCGCTCCGGCTGTCCTCCCTGCGCGTAGAAGGAGCGGGCGACGCTGAGGTTGACGTCGAGGCCGATCAGGTCGATCAGCTCGAACGGCCCCATCCTGAAGCCGCCGCCGAGCCGGCAGGTGCGGTCGATCGTCTCGGGCTTTGCGATTCCCTGGCCGAGCATCCGCAACGCCTCCAGGCCGTAGGGGCGGGCGAGGCGGTTGGCGATGAAGCCGGCGCTGTCCTTGGCGCGGATCGGCGTGCGGCCGATGCGAATGCCGACCTCGGTGGTCGCGTCGAGCGCCGCCGAGTTGGACTCGGCGCCGGCGACGATCTCGACCAGTTTCATCAGTGGCGGCGGGTTGAAGAAGTGCATGCCGACGACGCGCTCGGGATTGGGGACGCCGGTCGCGATCGCGGTGACCGAGAGGGAGGAGGTGTTGGTGGCGAGGATCGCCTCCGGGCCGCAGACCCCCGCCAGCGAGGCGAAGAGCTTGCGCTTGAGCTCGAGGTCCTCCGGCGCTGCCTCGATCACCAGATCGCAGGTCGCGAGGTCGTCAAGGCTGCGAGCGGTGGCGAGCCTGTCGATCGCCGCTTCGGCTTCCTCCTCATTCCAGCGTTCGCGCTCGACGCCGCGCGAGAGATCTTCGCCGAACCGCATTTCGCCGCCCTCGCGCGCCACCGGGTCAGGGTCATAGATCGTCGTCACGAACTTGCCGAGGGTCGTGAGCTGGGCGATGCCCGAGCCCATCGTGCCGGCGCCGACGATGCCGATGTGCTCGATCTTCATCGGCCCTCAAACCTCGGCTCGCGCTTCTCGAGGAAGGCGTTCATTCCCTCGACCCGGTCCTCGGTCGCCATCGCAAGCTCGTAGAGCCGGCGCTCGTTCTCCAGCCCGGCGCTCATCGCGGTCTCCTCGGCCACCAGCACCGCCTGCTTGGCGAGACGGGCGGCGATCGGCGGGCGCTGGGCCACGGCCTCGGCGAGCGCCATCGCCTCCCGCAGCCACTCGCCCTCGGGCGCAACCCTGTTAACGAGCCCCATCTCAAGCGCCTTCTCGGCGTCGAAGCGGCTGCCGGTCAGCACGTACTCCATCGCCCGCTGCTTGCCGAGCACCCGCGCCAGGCGCTGGCTGCCGCCCCCGCCGGGGATGATCCCCAGGGTTATCTCCGGCTGCCCGAACTGCGCCGTCTCTGAGGCGACGATCATGTCGCAGGCCAGCGCCAGCTCACAGCCACCGCCGAGCGCGAAGCCGGAGACGGCCGCGATCAGGGGCGTTTTCAGTTTGGCCAGCCGCTTCCAGAAGTCGGCGGCCGGGTGGTAGAGCGCCTCGGCGAAGCTGCGCTCGCTCATCGCCTTGATGTCGGCGCCGGCGGCGAAGACCTTGTCGGAGCCGGCGATTACGACGCAGCGGATAGCGGGGTCGGGATCGAGCCGCTCCAGCTCCACCGCGAGTTCCTCCATCAGCTCCGGCGAGAGCGCGTTGCGCGCCTCGGGCCGGTTGAGGCGGAGCAGGGCGACATGGCCTTCGAGCGAAATCTCGACCAGGCCGCCCATCGGGTTCAGCTCTCCTCGAAGGGGAGCATCGCGTTGATCCCGGTCGCGGCACGGCCGATGATCAGCTTCTGGATCTGGGAGGTGCCCTCGTAGAGGGTTGTCACCCGGGCGTCGCGCAGGTAGCGCTCGACCGGGTAGTCGTCAACGTAGCCGGCGCCGCCGTGGACCTGGATCGCCAGGTTCGCGCATTCGACCGCCGACTCGGTCGCATAGAGCTTGGCGACCGAGGTCTCCATCGTGTTCGGCTTACCTTCGTCCTTGAGCGCGCCGGCACGGTAGACCAGCATCCGCGAGGCGTCGCGCTTGAGGATCATGTCGGCGATCATCTCCTGCACCAGCTGGAAGCGGGCGAGGGGGACGCCGAACTGCTTGCGCTCTTTCGAGTAGGCGACCGAGGCGTCGACGCAGCCGTCACAGATGCCGACGCAACCGGCGGCGACGCTGTAGCGGCCGTTGTCGAGCGCGCTCATCGCCACCTTGAAGCCGTCACCGATCTCACCGAGCATCGCGTCCTCGCCGACCTCGACCCCGTCCAGCGCCAGCGAGGCGGTGTCGGAGGAACGCAGGCCGAGCTTGCCGTGGATCTCCTGTGAGGAGAATCCCTCGCTGGCCGTCGGGACCAGGAAGCAGGCGAGGCCCTTGTGCTTCTTCGCGGGGTCGGTCTGGGCAAAGATCAGCGCCACCTCGGAGAAGTTGCCGAGCGAGATCCACATCTTCTGGCCGCTGATCGACCAGCCGGAGGCGGTCTTGGTCGCCCGGGTGCGGAGGTTGGCGGCGTCGGTGCCGGTATCGGGCTCGGTCAAGCCAAAGCAGCCCAGCGCCTCGCCCGAGCAAAGGCGCGGCAGCCACTTCTGTTTCTGCTCCTCGCTGCCCCAGCGCTCGATCGAGCCGGCGACCAGAGAGGTCTGCACGGAGACGACGGTGCGGGCGGAGGAGTCGCCGCGGCCGACCTGCTCGACGATCAGCCCGTAGCCGATGTAGTCGAGCCCGCGGCCGCCGTACTCTTCGGATACCGGCGCCCCGAGGTAGCCGACCTCACCGAGTTTGCTCGCCAGCTCGCGGTCGAAGCGCCCGGCGCGGTCGTTCTCTTTGACTCGCGGAACGATCTCGCGGTCGGCAAAGTCACGCGCGGTTTCGGAGATCAGCCGCTGCTCGTCGTTCAACTGGAAGTCCATCTATCTCTGCTTTCTCTCTTTCGCTGTCAAAGGTTCAAAGTTCTTTACCCAAAGTTGCCGCAAAGGATTCCTGCGCCTCGCGGGTGCGGGGGCCGGGGGCGGCGGAAAGGTCGGCGCCGTCGATCGCGGCCACGGCCTGAATCTCGCGTGTGGTCGAGGCGAGGAAGGCCTCGCTCGCGGCCCGCAGGTCGGCGACCGGCCAGAAGCCCTCCTCGACGTCGAGGGCCTTGACCAGCCGGTCGCGGGTGATCGACTCGAGCACGCCGGCGTCGAGCGACGGCGTCCGCAGGGAGCCCTGCGGTGAGACCCAGAAGATCGCCGACGTCGGCGGCTCCAGCACGGTTCCGTCGGGCTGGACCAGGACGGCCTCGTCGGCGCCCTGGGCCTTTGCCAGCCGTGTCGCCTGCATGTTGGCGGCGTAGGAGAGCGACTTGACCCCGGTCAGGATCACCGAGGGCGAGTAGGTGACGGTGGCCAGGCGCAGTGTTTCCGCATGCGGCGGAAGCGGCTCGGTGGCGGCGATCCGCCGCCCGCCGCGGGTGACGATCAGACGCAGCTGGCCATCGTCGTCGCCGAACTCGCCCAGCAGCGCCTCGATCTCCCGTTCCAGGGCGGGGCGGTCGAAATCGAGCTCGATCGCCGCGGCTGAGCGCCCGAGTCGGTCGACGTGGTCGGCGAGGGCGAAGAGCCGGCCACCGTAGATGCGGATCACCTCGAAGGCGCCGTCGCCACGGTAGAGGCCGTCATCTTTCAGCGGCACAGTCGCCTCGACGGTCAGGGCAATTTTTCCATCAATACTTGAGAGTTCTTTGAAGGTAGAAGACATCTATTGGGCGAGGCTATCTCAGACGGCTTCGAAGACCGTCGCCAAGCCCTGGCCGACGCCAACGCACATGGTCGCGACGCCGTAGCGGCCTCCGCGTCGACGCAACTCGCGGACCAGGGTCGTGGTGAGGCGGGCGCCGGAGCAGCCGAGCGGGTGGCCGAGGGCGATTGCGCCGCCGTTGACGTTGAGTCGCTCCTCGTCGATGCCGAGCTCCCGAGCCGAGGCGAGGACCTGGGAGGCGAAGGCCTCGTTGAGCTCGATCAGGTCGATCTGGTCGAGCTTGAGGTCGGCGGCGGCGAGGGCGCGGGGGATCGCCTCGACCGGGCCGATCCCCATGTAGGCGGGGTCGACGCCGGCGACGCCGAAGGAGACGACGCGGGCAAGCGGCTCTGCGTTGAGTTCCTCCACACCCTGCTCCGAGGCGATCAGGAGGCAGGCGGCGCCGTCGTTGAGGGTCGAGGCGTTGCCGGCGGTGACGGTGCCGCCCTCGCGGAAGACCGCCCGCAACCCGGCGAGCTTCTCCAGCGAGGCATCGGGGCGCGGCCCCTCGTCGGCCTCGACGGTGACGGTCTCGCGCCCGCGCCGGGCCTCGATCGGGACGATCTCCTCGGCCAGGCGTCCCGCCTCGGCGGCTGCCACCGCGCGCTGGTGGCTGCGCAGGGCGAAAGCGTCCTGGTCCTCGCGGCTGATGCCGAAGCGCTCGGCGACGTTCTCCGCCGTCTCGCCCATCGACTCGGTCGAGACGCCGAGCTCGGCCATCCGCGGGTTGATCAGGCGCCAGCCCAAGGTGGTGTCGTGCATCGTCTGCTCGCCGCGCGGCAGCCCGCGCTCGGGCTTGGCGACGACCCAGGGCGCCCGGCTCATCGACTCGACCCCGCCGGCCAGGTAGAAGTCGCCCTCATCGAGCTTGACTGCCCGCGAAGCCGCGTTGATCGCCTCCAGGCCCGAGGCGCAGAGGCGGTTGACGGTGGCGCCGGGAACGCTCGTGGGCAGCCCTGCCAGCAGCGCCGCCATCCGTGCCACGTCGCGGTTGTCCTCGCCCGACTGATTGGCGGCGCCGAAGTAGACGTCGGCGATCCGCTCGGGGTCGACGCCGCTGCGCTCGACGGTGGCGCCGATCGTGTGGGCGGCGAGGTCGTCGGGCCGCACCCCGGAGAGAGCGCCGCGATAGGAGCCCATCGGAGTGCGGATCGCCTCGACTATGTAGGCCTCGCTCATCGGGCTGGATTAAACACGGAATCGTGAATCGGTCTTGGCCATCGCGCTGGATCGGCCCTCTTCGGATCGTCGAGCCCTGCGTATCCTTCTGGAGTGGCCTTTCTCTTGGGGACGATTGGCATAGTCGCGTTCATGATCGGCGTGCTGCTCGTGGTCGGTCATTTCTATCCGGGCACCAGCGCCGACCTGGTCGATTGGAAGCCGACCCGCTCGCCGGAAGTCGAGGTCCAGAACGAGATCGACGACATCCGCCAGATGATGGAGGCGCAGAACGAAATGCGCCGTCGCCGCGGCGCACCGGAGATAAGCGAGCAGGAGGTTCGCGATCAGGTTGCCGCGGACGAGCGCAGGCGCCTGCGCGAGCGCAGCGGGCCGTTTGAAGCCGCATAGGCGTTAAGCGGGGCCGTGCTGAGGGGTGAGATCCGGCGCCTTGCGCGCCACCGGCACTCCGACCGGACCGAAGGCCAGGGCCAGTGCCGCGGCGCCCAGCCCGGCGCCGAGCGAGAAGGCCCAGCCGCGCTGAAGGCCCGCCAGGAGGTCGCCTCCGGTCGTGCCGCCCAGGAGTGCGACCAGCACCGCGACGCCGATCGCGACGCCGAGCTGTCGCGCCATTCCGAAGACGGCGGTCCCGGTCGCGAATCGCTCCGGCGGCAAGGCGGCGGTGACGGCGGCGGGCAGGGTTCCCAGCACCATCCCGACCCCGGCGCCACCGAGCATGAATCCGGGTAGGAAGTCCCTCGCGTAGTCGGGCTTGGCGCCGACCGAGGCGAGGATCAGGGCGAAGCCGGCGGCGAAGGTGAGGCCACCGGCGACGGCGACCGGGCGCTGGCCGATGCGGCCGCCGAGGCGCCCCGAGGGCGCCGCGAAGATTGC
The DNA here is from genome assembly GCA_036512025.1 of Solirubrobacterales bacterium. Classification (GTDB taxonomy): domain Bacteria; phylum Actinomycetota; class Thermoleophilia; order Solirubrobacterales; family 70-9; genus DATCBF01. The sequence continues at coordinate 1,665 of DATCBF010000261.1, read as the reverse complement.
CGCCATCAGCGGTCCCGGCGCCAGGGCGAGGCCGGCTCTGAGCGCCGAGTAGCCCCAGACTTCGGTCAGCAGCAGGACTCCGGAGAGCAGCATCGCCCCGAAGCCGGCGAAGAAGACCATCGCGGCCAGGTTGGCGAGAGCGAAAGAGCGGACCCGCAACAGCGGCAGCTCGATCACCGGCGCGGGGTGGTGGGCCGAGCGGAAGACGAAGGCGACGATCAGCGCCAGTGAGGCGGCGAAGGAACCGAGCGCGCGCGGATCGGCCCAGCCCCAGTCGGGGCCCTTGACGATGCCGAGCGTGAGCAACCCGATGCCGAGCGCCAGCTCGGCCGCGCCAAGCAGGTCGGGACGGCCGTCCTCAGGTTCGCGGACCTCGTCGAGGGCGCGCATCGCCACCAGCGCGGTGACGATCCCGATTGGCACGTTGACGACGAAGATCCAGCGCCAGCTCAGCTGCACCAAGAGGCCGCCGATCGGTGGGCCGAGCGCGGCGGCGACGCCGCCGACGGCCGACCAGATCCCGATCGCGACCGCGCGCTGCTCGACCGGGAAGGAGGGCAGGATCAGGCCCAGGGTGGTCGGCAGCATCATCGCCCCGCCCGCTGCCTGCAGGACGCGGGCGCCGACCAGGAAGGGGATCGAGGGCGCCACCGCGCAGAGCCCGGAGGCGGCGGAGAAGAGCAGCAGGCCGAGGATGAAGACGCGCTTGCGCCCGACCCGGTCGGCGATCCGCCCGGCGGGGACGAGCAGCGCCGCGAAGACGATCGCGTAGGCGTTCAGCACCCAGGAGAGGTTGGAGAGCGAGGTCTCGTGGAAGTCCTTGGCCAGGTCCGGGAAGGCGATGTTGACGATGAAGAGGTCGAGGCTGGCCATGAACAGGCCTACCGAGGTGATCAGGAGGACCTTCCAGCGCTTCTCCATCGCTACTCCAATCCAGTGGCTTGCAATTTGCAAGGCACGGTAACAGGTTCGACTTGCAAAAGACAAGTCACTGGCTAGACTGTCGCCATGGCGATCAAGGCATTCGCGGATCTCAACTGCTCGGTGGCGCGGCCGCTCTCCTTCCTCGGCGAGCGCTGGGCGCTGCTGGTGCTGCGCGATCTCTTTCTCGGGCGTCGCCGCTTCGACGAGATCCAGGAGTCGCTGGGAGTGGCGAGCAATGTGCTCAGCCAGCGTCTGGCGACGCTGGTCGAGGAAGGCATAGCCGAGCGCAGCCGCTACAGCGAGCACCCCGAGCGCTTCGAGTACAAGCTGACTCATAAAGGGCGCGACCTGCAGCCGGTGCTGCTGGCTCTGCTGGGCTGGGGGGACCGCTACATGGCGAGCTCCGAGGGGCCGCCGCTGGAGACCGTCCACGACGATTGCGGCCACGTCTTTCACATGGTCCCTACTTGCTCCGAGTGTGGCGGCAAGGTGGGCCCGAGCCATATCCACAGCCGCCCCGGACCCGGCGCGACCGACGAGCAGCGGCGCTTTGCCGCCACCCGGCGCGTCGCCTGACCTGAGCGCGTGGCGCGGGCGCTGATCGTCGGTTGCGGTTGCCGCGGGCGCCTGCTCGGCGCGCGCCTGCTCGCCGAGGGCTGGGCGGTGCGGGGGACGAGCCGGCGCGACGAGGGTCTGGCGGGAATAGAGGCGGCCGGACTCGAGGCGGTGATCGCCGACCCC
>DATCBF010000260.1:0-8968 GCA_036512025.1 Solirubrobacterales bacterium | reverse complement strand
CAGGTCGCGAGTGCGCGAGTGGCAGACCGTCACCGTGGCGTTGGCGGCCAGCAGCAGGCGCGCGACCGGCACGCCGACCAGCTTCGAGCGCCCGACCACCACGGCCTCGGCGCCTTCCAGCCCGACTCCCTGGTGGCGCAGCAGCTCCATCACTCCGGCGGGGGTGCAGGGAACCAGGCCCGGGGTGCCGTGGGCGAGCAGGCCGGCGTTTGCCGGGGTCAGCCCGTCGACGTCCTTGCCGGGGTCGATCGCCGCGACAATCCTGTCGGGGTCGATCTGAGCCGGAACCGGTAGCTGAACGAGGATCCCGTCGACTTCGTCGTCTTGTCCCAGGGCCGTGACAAGCTCCAGCAGCTCCGCCTCCGAGGTGGCGCCGGGCAGCTCATGATGCGCTGAGCGCATCCCGACCTCCTCGCATGCTCTGTGCTTGTTGCGGATGTAGATCTGCGAGGCCGGGTCCTCGCCGACGATCACGGTGGCCAGGGTCGGCGCCCGGCCGACCTCGGCCTTGTAGTCGACAACTTCGCCCGCGACTCTCGCCCTCACCGCGGCGGCGACAGCCTTGCCGTCGATCGTCACCGTCCGGGTGCTCATCGCTTGCGGATCGGCGCGTAGTCGGCCATCAGCTTGCGCTCCGAACCATCTCCCGCAAAGCGCACGATGACGACGCCGTCGGGCTCAACTCCGGTGACGACTCCGTCGCCGAAGCTGGCATGGATAACGTCGTCGCCGGTCTGCAGCTCCAGGGTCGGTCCCGGGTCGATCAGATCGACCCCGCCCGCCTGGGACGAGGGCCGCCACCCGACCCCGCCGACGCTCGCCGGCAGGCTGGAGTGGCGCTCGGTCAGCTCGACCGGAAGCTCGTCGATGAAGCGCGAGGGCAGGTTGCGCTCGGAGCGCCCGAAGAGACGGCGCTCGCGTGTCCAGGTCATGTAGAGGCGCCGGCGGGCGCGGGTGATGCCGACGTAACAGAGCCGCCGCTCCTCCTCTTCCCCGCCCTCTTCCAGCGCTCGCATGTGGGGGAAGGTCCCGTCCTCACAGCCAACGATGAAGACGGTGTCGTACTCAAGGCCCTTGGCGTTGTGGAGAGTCATCAGCGTGATCAGCGACTCGTCCTCCCGCAATCCATCCTGCTCGCTATAGAGCGAGATCTGCTGCAGAAACTCTTCCAGCGGCGAGACTTCCCCCTCGCCCTCCAACTCACGGTTGACATCGAACTCGGCGGCGCCGTCGACCAGGGCCTCGAGGTTCTCGGCCCGGCCTTCGGCCTCGATCGTGCGCTCCGCCGTCAGCGCTTCGAGATATCCGGTCTCCTCCAGAGTCGCCTGCAGGATCTCGGCGACGGAAGCCGAGCCCGCCCGCGCCCGAAGCCCCTCGATGGTCTCGTGGAAACGCCCCACGGACTTGATCGCGGCGGCGCTCAGCCCCGGCACCTCTTCGGCGCGCCCGGCCACCTCCCAGATCGGCAGCCCGGTTGTGTTCGCGTGCGAGACAAGCCGGCCCTGGCTGGTGTTGCCGATCCCGCGCCTCGGCGAATTGATGACCCGGGAGAAGGAGACCTGATCGGCTGGGTTGACCAACAGGCTGAGATAGGCGACAGCGTCCTTGACCTCGGCTCGTTCGTAGAACTTGGTGCCGCCGATCACCTGATAGGGCAGCTCGAAGCGGACGAGCGTATCCTCGAGCACCCGGCTCATCGCGTTGGTCCGGTAGAAGACGGCGATGTCCTCCCGCCGCACCCCGTGCTCGTCGCCGAGCCGCTCGATCTCTCCCGCGATCCAGCGCGCCTCCTCGTGCTCGTCGGAGAGCTCGGAGAGCTGCACCTGCTCGCCGCCGGCGATTTCGGTCCAGAGCCGCTTCGGCCGGCGCTCACTGTTGCGCTCCACGACCGCGTTGGCGGCGGAGAGGATGGTCTGGGTCGAGCGGTAGTTCTGCTCGAGCTTGACCACCTCCGCCTCGGGGAAGTCGTGCTCGAAATCGAGGATGTTGCGGATATCGGCGTGGCGGAAGCCGTAGATCGACTGGTCCTCGTCCCCGACCACCATCAGGTTGCCGTGCTCAGAAGACAGCAGCTGCAACAGCCGGTACTGGGCATGGTTGGTGTCCTGGTACTCGTCGACGAGTACATGGCGGAAGACCCGTCGCCAGCGGTCCCGCACCTCCTCGAACAGCTCCATCGCGTTGACGGTGCGGACCAAGAGGTCGTCGAAGTCCATCGCGTTGGCCGCCAGCATCCGCTTTTCGTAGAGCGCGTAGGCCTCGGCCGCGGCCTCCTCGAAGATGCTTCCCTGCGCTTCGGCGTAGGCGCCGGCATCGACAAGCTGGTTCTTGGCGCCGGAGATCTGAGAGTAGATCGCCCGCGGTGGATACCGTTTCGGGTCGATCCCGAGCTCTGTCATGCAGCGTTTGAGCATCCGCAGCGAATCGGACTGGTCATAGATCGTGAAACTTCGGGAGTAACCGAGCCGCTCGGCATCGGCGCGCAGCATCCGGGCGCAGGCCGAGTGAAACGTCGTCACCCACATCGCCCGGGCAGAGCGGCCGACCAGCTCCTCGACCCGCTCGCGCATCTCCGAGGCCGCCTTGTTGGTGAAGGTGATCGCCAGGATCTCGCCCGGCCGGGCCGCTCCGGTCGCCAGCAGGTAGGCGATCCGGTGGGTCAGGACCCGGGTCTTGCCCGAGCCGGCGCCGGCGACCACGAGCAGCGGCCCCTCGGCATGGCGGACCGCCTCGCGCTGGGGGCCGTTGAGCCCCGCGAGCAGCCGCTCGGCGCGGTCGGCGCCAGGTTCCGTGGGCGCGCCCTGGGAGAGCCCAGAGTCTTCCGGAGGAGTCTCGAACTCGGTCTGGAGCATCGCCTGTCGAGCATAGCCAGGGGCCCGGCGGGCGATCTGAGCCGGCTCGGGCCTAGGAGCAGCTTTTGATCAGTTTCGAGATCGGTTCCGACGAGCCGCTGAGGAGCAGTTCTTCGACCTTGGCCCGCGGCTCATCTTCAACCGCTTTGACAAAGCAGGAGGTGGTGCTCCTGCTGATTTTGTTCGCCGGGTCGGTGAACTGGGCTTCGAACTGGTCGACCAGTTTCGCTCTGTCGAGCTTTGCGAAACCCGTCGTTTTGTCCAGTTTCCACTGGTCGCCTTCCTTGACGAGTGCGATTGCCGCAGTCTGGCCGTCAAAGCCGCCGCCGGTGAAGGCGACATCGGCCGTCGCCTTGGTCCCATTGACCTTGACCTTGGAAACGACGACAGCTTTGGGATTGTATTTGACTTCTTTCGCGTGCTGTTCGCAGGCGCTGACCGCTTTGGCGCCTTCGGACTGGGTGTTCTGCGCCATGAAGGCCTGGGTCTCGAGCTTTTTGCAATCGGCTGGGTTAATGCTCGTGGTCACAGCCCGGATTGCGGTCGTTATCTGTTCTTCATCGCTGCCGCTGCTGCCGCCGCTTCCGCTGCTGCCGCTGCTGCCGCTGCTGCCGCAGGCGGTCAGCGCAATGACTGAGGCGACCAAGAGGACGGGGAGAACGAAATAGCGCTTCAAGAAAACAGTCCTTTCATATAAAACAAAGCAATCACCCACCGAGCATATCCATGCTTAGTGGGTGATGCCAACCGCCACCGCATTCTCGCTTCGCCGGGCGTCGGGTCGCTTCAGCCCCCGGCCGACGAACGGCCGGTGCGGGGCTGGATCCGAGGCGGCTCGGAGTCCGTGGACTCGCCGTCGACATTGGACAGGCGTCGTTCGAGATCGACGATCTTCTCCGAGAGGCCCTTAATCGCCTCCGCGATCGGATCGGGAAGGTGGATCCAGTCCGCATCTGGCCCCTGCACCCGCTTGCCGTCGACCTTGACCGGGTGCCCCGGGTTGCCGACGACCGTCGCCTGGGCAGGTACGTCCTCGACGACAACGGTGTTGGCGCCGATCTTGGCGCCCTCGCCAACGCTGATCGGGCCGAGCAGCTTCGCGCCCGAGCCGACGGTGACGTTGTCTCCGAGAGTCGGATGGCGCTTGCCGCGCTGAAACCCCGTGCCACCGAGAGTGACGCCCTGGTAGAGCGTGACCCCCCTGCCGATCTCGGCCGTCTCGCCGATCACCACGCCTGAGCCATGGTCGATAAAGAACTCGCCGCCGATCTTCGCCGCTGGATGGATCTCGATCCCCGTAATCGAGCGGGTCAGGGAGGCGAGCACGCGAGGTAACAGTGGCACGCCGGCCCCGTCCATCGCGTGGGCGGCCCGGTGGGCCAAGAGCGCCTGCACGCCGGCCCAGCTGGTCAGGATCTCGAAGGTCGAAACTCCCTGCGCGGCCGGGTCGCGATCGCGCGCGGCGGCGACATCGGAGCGGATCTCCTTCAGGACTCGCGTCAAGGCGCTCGGCATCAGGGATAGAAGAATGGCAGGGAGACGTAACGCTCTCCCGAGTCACAGACGATCGTCACCACCTGCTTGCCGGCCATCTCCGGCCGCGCCGCGACATCGAGCGCGGCTTTGATGTTGGCGCCGGCCGAGATCCCGGCGAGCACGCCCTCGCGCTGTGCGGTCAGGCGCGCCATCTCCAGCGCCTCCTCGTCCGAAACCGCGATCACCTCGTCGATCAGCGAGCGCTCGAGCACGGCCGGGACGAAGCCGGCGCCGATCCCCTGGATCCTGTGGGGGCCGGCGGCGCCACCGGAGAGCACCGGAGAGGTGGCCGGCTCGACCGCGATCACCAGCGTCTCGGGACTGCGTTCCTTCAACACTCCCCCGACTCCCGTGATCGTGCCGCCGGTGCCGACGCCGGCCACGAAGGCGCCGACCTCGCCACCACAGTCGCGCCAGATCTCCTCTGCCGTGGTGCGGCGGTGGACCTCCGGGTTGGCGGGGTTGGAGAACTGCTGGGGCATGAATCCTTTGCGCTGCTCGCAGATATTTTCGGCCAGCTCGACCGCCTCGGTCATGCCACCGAGCGAGGGGGTCTCACGCACCTTGGCGCCATAGGCGCGCAGTAACTTCGACCGCTCCCGGCTCATTCCCTCCGGCAAGGTCAAGATCAGCTCGTAGCCGCGAGCGGCGCAGACCATCGCCAGCGCGATCCCGGTGTTGCCACTCGTCGGCTCGACGATCACCGAGTGGCCGGGACGGATCGACCCGTCACGCTCGGCCGCGTCGATCATCGCAACGCCGATCCGGTCCTTGACCGAGCCACCGGGATTGAGGTACTCGAGCTTGGCGCCGACTTCCGCCCCAAGCCCCTCCGAGAGGCGCCCGAGCTTGACCATCGGCGTATTGCCGACCGCCGTCGAGGCCTCTGCGGCGAAGCCCATCAGATCCAGTACATCCCAGAGCCCGACTCGGCCGCCTCGCGGCGGGCGACTTCGGCGATCGTGGTCTGACCGAAGACCTTGCGCAGCGCCGTCACTCCCTCGGCCCAGATCCCGCCTGCCTCGTCTGCCTCCTGGCCGATCTTGCCGTCGAGCGCCTGAACGACCTCGAGCACCGTGATCTCGTCGGCCGGGCGGGAGAGGGTATAGCCGCCTTTCATCCCGCGGTGGCTGGTCAGCAGGCCAGCCCGACGCAGGGTCGAGAAGAGCTGCTCGAGGAACTGGTCTGGAATCGCTCGCCTCTCGGCGAGCTCTTTGATCGGCACCGGCCGCTCGGCCGAGCGAGCCAGCTCCGCCATCGCGACCACGGCGTAGCGAGACTTCGAGGTAATTGAAATCACGTAACCCACTTTCTACCGCACAATCCGGACCGGCTGGGTTAGGATCGATCCGCATCGGCTCCGTGACCCCGAACAGAGCCTTCGCCAACCCCTCCAGATCGGAAGCAGTCCTGAGCGAGCGCCCAAACTGCCTTGTGATCGACGGTCACCCGCTCGTCCGCCTCGGAGTGCGTGGCGTGCTCGAAGACGGCTTCGAGGTGCATGAGTCAAACAGTCGCGAGGAGGGCCTGGAGCTGATCCGCGACATCGGCAGCTTCGATGTGACCATCGTCGACATGCGCCCACGGGTCAACGGCAGCGGTCCTGGGCTCAGCGGCAACGACGCGATCCGCGTCCTGCGCAAAGACGAGCCGGGCCTCGGGATCGTCGCTCACGGCGAGTGGGCCGAGCGTCACCTCGCCTCCACCGCCCTGCAGGCCGGAGCCAGCGCCTATGTCTCGCGCACCGCCGGCGCCGACGAGCTCAAGCGCGCTGTCCTGGCCGCCCTGGCCCAGGAGCGCTTCGTCGATTCGGCCGTGCCCGCGCCCGGCAGCCGCGGCAAGCTGACCCGGCGCCAGCGCCAGATCTTGCAGCGGCTCGCCAACGGCGAATCGGCGACGATGGCGGCATGCGAGCTGGGCGTGAGCGAGGAGACGGTCAAGACCCACATGAAGAACATCCTCGCTCGACTGGGGGCCCGCAACCGCACACACGCGGTGGCGATCGCTCTTCGGGAGTCGCTGGTCGAGTAGACACGGGAGCGCCCGGCGGGGCCTGACGTCGCCGCGGGGGCGCCCTCCTTGCGCTGCGATCTGCTCCGGGCGGAGGGACACAGCGCCGGCAGGGCTCAAACCCTGCCCTCCGCAGACTCCGCGCGGCGGAGTCCACCCCCGCGCCGCCGCCACCCGCGGACGAACGCGGCGGTTGCGCGAACAGCGAGCGAGGGAACGGCGACGCACAACCCAGCTAAGCGACAAGACCGGGCCCAGCCTTCACCTCTAGAGCTTGTGGCGGGACCTCGTCACGGTGGCGAAGTCAGGTGGACGCGAGGGCCCAGGGTCAAGACTGCTCCGGGTACCGCTTAGATCCAGCCGCGATCGCGCGCGGTCAGAACTGCCTGCGCCCGGTCGACGGCGCCGATCTTGCCGTAGACGTTGTGCAGATGGGTGCGGATGGTCGAAACCGAGAGGTGCATCTCCCCCGCGATCTGCTTGTAGACCATGCCCTCGGAGAGATGCCTGAGGACGTCCAGCTCACGGGCCGAAAGCGGGCAGGGCTCGCTGATCCGGTTGCCCTCCTGGCGAGGGTAGGGAAGGTCGTAGAGAAGGTCTCGAAGAGCCTCGTCACTGAGACCACAGCGGCCGGCGATGGCACGGAGCCTGTCCGGGGTGACCGCCTCGCCCTGGGAGTAATGGGCGACCATGTCTGCCACGGCGACCATCGCCGCCAGGCCGTCGGCATCCTCGGCGTGGTGGCGCTCGATCGCGATCGCGATTCGCTGCGGGACGTTCCAACGCCGGGCAAGAACGCCACCGACCAGGGCGTGGTCGATGCCGAGCTGATCGCGTTCATCGCGAAGCCGCTGCTCCGGCGTGCGCGAAACCGCGTCGAAGTAGCTCTTGTAGCCGGGGTGCAGACGCGAGATGACGAGACGCCCGACGTCGTGCAGAAGAGCGGCGACCGCGAGTTCGTCGCGCTCCGCCCAACCGACGGCGCGGCCGATCTCATCGGCTGCTCGCTGCGTGGCCAGGGCATGGATGCGGAATCGCTCAGGTTTCAGCTCCCAGCCCCCGTTTGACTCGAAGAAGTCAAAGCTCGGCGCGGTGCCGGCGATGGCGAGGACGCCGGAGGGCTTGAGAATCTCGATAGCGGCGGGAATGCCGGCGATTCCACCGGCGACCAGGCCGCTGCGATTGGCGAAGCGCAGGACGGCGATCGTCAGGGCGACGTCGGACTCGACCGCCTCGACCAGCTCGCCGATCCGCGACGTCTCGGCCGTTGCCGCCCGCATCACCCGCTCGCGGGACTCGATCAGGACCGGAAAGCGCTCGACCGCCTCGAAGGCCTCGGCCAGCCGGCTGCCCGGAGCCGGGCCCGAGCGCGCGTCAGCGTCTTTCGTGGGAACGTCGTGAGCGCTCCCCTTGCCATTGCTCTGAAGTTTTGTTGCGCCCATTCGAACGCTTCATCGGCAGCAGAGGACGTTCGGTTTAGCAATTTCCTACCCAATAATGTGGGCGACCGGTGAATCTGGTTACTTGATCTCGACCTTTTTCAGCAGCCCCTCTTCGAAGTGGGGCTTGCCGCCGTCGCGATCGGTCAACGGGCAGAAGAAGACATAGGTGCCCTTCCTCAGGTCCAGTGTCGTCGTCTGAGAGCCACCTCCGTCGAGCACCGCCGTCTGGGTCAGCGTTTCCAGTTCGGCGAACGCCGGTGGCCTGGGAGAGCTGAACGATTTCTTGATTTCGGACAGCGAGGGATCCTGACCGTCCTTGACTCGGTAGGCGGCGATCATGTGAAGGGCCTTTTCGCCCTTGCTGTTGAAGGTCAACTCGTTCTTGCCTGCCTTCAGGCCGGAGATTTCCCAGGCGAACCTGTCTTTGCCGGTTTCGGCGGCGGTGACCGTGGCGGACGTGCTCGGCAGGGCACCTTCGTCGCCGGCCGTAACTTCGAGCGAGCCGGTGGCAGGCTCGCCCGTCAGGCCCGGACCGCCAAGCTCGGTCAACGCGTAGGTGCCGGCCGGAAGGTTGAGCGAAGCGGTCCTGGTTTCACCCGGAGCCGTGGTGCCGACCCCGCCCTCGGCACGCAGCCATTCGGGAGTCCTGGGACTTTCGCCCTGGACGATCTTCAGGCCTTCTTCGACTGAATGACCGCCTTTGACCAAGGCCAACTGGACCGAGTGTGGCACTTTGCCTCTGTTGTCGAACTTGACTTCGACCAGGCCTCCCTCACTCGACTTGGGAGCGTCGAAGGTCGCCGCGCCGCCCGATTCGCCGATCGAGATCGACAACGAGGTGGCGCCGTGACCGTTGCCACCACAACCAGCCGCGGCGGCGGCCATCAGAACCGTCAGCGAGACGAGAAGCGTAAGGCGCCGGACGAACACGGGCGCGACGCTATCGCAGCCCGTCGGCGCCGAGGCGCTCGACAGCGGCGCCGATGCGCGCCAGCGACGACTCTCTGCCGAGCACGGCAAGTGACTCGAAGATGCCGGGGGAGACGGCGCTGCCGGTGATCGCGACGCGAATCGGCTGGTAGAGCTTGCCCGCCTTGATCTCAAGCCGGTCGGGTAGCGGCGACAACG
>DATCBF010000259.1:0-2976 GCA_036512025.1 Solirubrobacterales bacterium | reverse complement strand
CCCGCCACACCTCGATCGGCGATGCGTTCGGGCGGATCAAGGCCTCGGGAATGGATGGCCTCAACATCGTCGTCGTCCAGGGAACCGACGAGGCCAGCCTCGAGAAGGGACCCGGGCACTACCCCGAAACCCCTTTCCCCGGGGAGGGGGGAACCGTCGGCATCGCCGGACACCGGACCACCTACCTGGCGCCATTCCGCCACATCGACTCGATGAAGCCCAACGACCGGATCATCCTGGAAATGCCCTACGCCAGGTTTTTCTACCGGGTTCAGAAAACGGCGATCGTCGACCCCAGCGACGTCGGCATCGTCAGGTCGGTCGGCTATGAGAGGCTCGTGTTGAGCGCCTGCAATCCGCTCTACAGCGCCGAACAGCGCTACATCATCTTTGCCAAGCTGGTGCGCGAGACAATCGCGCACGGCGCCTAGAGAAAGGCCCTCAAGGCGCCGGAACCCCGCCGCTGCCGCTACCTTCTTCCGTTGTCGTCGTCGGCGTGGTCGTGGTGGTGGTTGTAGTCGGCGTCGTCGCCGTGGAAGTGGTGGTCGGCGTCGGCGTGGATTCAGTTGTCGTGCCGGTCGTGGTCGAGCCTGTCGTCTCGGTGCTGGGCAGCGTCGTCACCGTGGATTCGGTGAAGACGCTGGAGCTGTCAGAGCTGTTGTCGTTGTTGTTGGCGATCACGAAAACGGCGACAACCAGGCCGATGATCACCGCGATCAACCCGGCGATCAGCAGATGGGTGTTGCCACGAGGACGCCCGCCCTGGGGCTCGCGGCCCTGGGAGCCCATGATCCTGGTCGGGTCCTCATGCACCCCGGCTCAGTCCTCTCGTCCCAGGATCGCGTCAAGCATCGGGCCGGCGTCATGGATGCCGAACTCGTTCTGCAACCGGCCCTCGATCTCGGAGCGGCTACTGCCGGCGACCGCCATCTGCGTCGCCAACAGGCGGGCGCCGTCGGACGGTGGCGCTCCGGCCAGGCGAGCGCCCGGTGGCGGCGGTGGCAACGAGCCGCCGGGCTCCTCGGCCGGAGGCTGCGGGAGAATCGGCTGCTCTGTCGGTGCTCCCCACTCGCCGAGGTCGACAGGTTGCGGCTCGGGGTCGGGATCGGACCCAACGACAGGAGGCGGCTCTGACAACGGGGGCGGTCCCGAGGGCGGCAGCTCCGATTCCCACGGTGGCTGCCCCACCGGCTTGAGGTGATGGACCGGAGCCTGCTCGATCGACGGCTCCTCGATCGCGGGAGTCGGCTCCAACGGCGGCGCCACCGGCTCGGGCTGGAACTCTGAGGAGGAGCTCGAGATTGCGACCCCCTCGGCGTGGAACTTCTCCTCTACCTGAAGTTTTGCCTGGTCCAGCGCATGCAGCAACTCGTCGGACTGGCGCTTGACGGCCTCGGCTCGCTCCACCAGCGCGTCGGCCAGGGATGACATCTCCTGGGCTCGCTGGTCGGCGATCCGGTCGGCCCTGACGCGCGATTCCTCTAAATAGTTGCGAGCCTGGGCCTCGGCGTCGTCGATGATCCCCGCGGCTGCCTTCTCGGCGGCCTCAATGATGACCTGGATACGCGCCGTCGCGGTCGCGACCGACCCCTGCAGGGGAGACTGCCTGGGGGCCTCGGGGCTCTCGCCGCTCGGGCCTGGGGATGTTGGCTGATCGTTCATCGGCTTGGATAGACGGATAGACGGTCCGGGCGATGTTCTTCGCCGTCAACCACCGCTGGTCCTGCCAAATCGATTCTACGCAGCTTCCCGGTGCCACAAATGCCACCAGCGCCGCCGCGACTGCGGCGCGGCCAACGGCGTCGGTGGGGGCGCCGGAACCTGACGCGGAGCCGCGTCGACCGGGGGTTGCGGTGAAGCGTCGATGACGCCACCGGCAGGCTGCTCGTAGGCGACGCTGATTCGCTGCCGCTCGCGCAGCGTCATCTTGATCGCCCTGACGCGAGCGTCACCCTGCTCCGGGCGAGGCTGCTCGGCCCCGCCTTTGCGTTCGCCGCCGAGGGCCGCCAAAGCCGCCTCGACGGCGTCGAGCTGGTTGAGGATCTCCTCGTAGTGAACGGCAAGCGCCGTCGCCCGATCGGTCAGCTCCCGGCGCAGCTGTGAAAGCTGGGCGCTGCGCTCTGTCGCGTCACGGGTCGCTCGGGCGTCGACCTCGGCCGCGATCTCGCGGATCTGGTGCTCGGTCCGACGCACGATCGAGGCCACCGCGGACTCGGTGTAGGAGAGGATTCTGTCGACCGCCTCCGCCGTCGGCGGAGCCAGTGGCGGGGCGGCCGCCAAGGGCGCCTGCGGGGGCTCGGCGGGGGCAACTGTCTGGCGCTCGGGCAGCATTGCCCCGGCATTGTCCATTTGCCGTCGGTCGTAACGGCGTGCGCGTGCTCTACCGTAGGAATATGGAGGCCACCTGGCGCCAGCCACAGACGCTGAAGGGCTTGAGCAGTTTCCTCGTCGAGCACGAGCCCTGCGGCGCCGGCTTCGACGTCTCCCATCCGGCGGGCCTGGGCAGCGGCCGGGTCTCGATGACCTGTCGTGGTTGCGGCTCCACCTACGAGTACGCGACCGCGACGATCGAATTCGAGCGCGAAGTCGAGTTCGAGCCGGTCGGGGCACGAGAAGACAGCGCGCCCCCAGCGCCTCCGACCTACGTGGCCCAGCCTCCCGCAGCCGAGATCGAGGCCCCGGCCGACGAGGGGCCCGATGACGCCCTGGAGCCGGTCGCGGATGAGCCGGAGCCGGGCAAGGCCGGAAGCGACGCGAAGAAGAAAGCGGGTCGACGCCGCCGGCCTCCCAAAGGATGGACACGGGATCGGCTGATCACCGCCGGGCTGCTCCTCTTCTCCGTGGCCGCCCTTATTTTTGCCGTGATTCGAATCACCGGCGACAGCGAATCGTCCAATTCGGCGGAAACGGCTCCGCCCCCGGCAGTCGCGACCGCCACCCACGCCAAGCCGACACCGGTCACCCCACCGGCGCACC
>DATCBF010000258.1:0-2342 GCA_036512025.1 Solirubrobacterales bacterium | reverse complement strand
TCACCCGCAGCGGGACGCCCGACCGGGCGGCGGTCGCAGCATGCTTCGAGAGGCACGGCATGTCGCTACTCGGGCCGCCGCTCAGCCCGGACTGACTTCAGTCGCCGCCCGACTCGCCGACCGCGTGAATCGATGTCTTCGAGCAGGTGTCGGATCGCCGCATAGCTGTACTGCAGGTGCTCCGGGGTGTTAGCGTACGGATTCTGGTAACTCGACCAGGTCCACCGTCGAAGGCCATGAACCGCCCAACCATGCTGGATTCGGCCTAGCGGAGCGGCGCAGGAGTCGAACCTACCAACCGTTGGGCTACAACGGCCTGCCGGTTTTGAAGACCGGATGGGCCACCGGGCCCGTGCCACTCCAGGAGGCCCGAATGCTACGCGCTTGAGTCGGGCCCGTCCGGCTCGTCCGGCTGGTCTGATTCGCCGGGCGCGTCGCCCTCGTCGTCGTCGCCGGCCGCCTTCGCCTTGCGGCGCAGCCGCGCCCGGCTGGTCTGGATGCGGTTGCGGAGCTCGCTCGCGGTCGAGTCCTCGGGCGGAGGGGCGGCGGTGAGCGGAACCGGCGTGATCTCGCCGGTGTCGTCGTCCTGCTCCGGCTCAGCCTCGGCTGCCGGCGCTGCCTCGGGCTCGGCGACGGCTGCCCCGACCGGCGCCTCTTGTCCCGGCGCCTCGGCGACAGGGGGCTCGGGGGTCAATACCGCGGTGTCCTCGGGATCGGGCTCCGGCGCGGCCACCGCCGGCTCGTGCGCGGCGGCGTCGGCCACCCACGGCTCGGGCTCGGTCTCGATCGGCGGGGCCTCGCGCAACACGCCCCACTGCCGATCCTCGGACTCGAACTCGGTCCACGGATCGCCCGCGCCTATGGCACCGCGCAGCCGCTCGTACACCCGCGGCGCCGCCACCAGCGCCCCGGCTGCACTTGTTGCCCCAACCAGGAACCACCCCAATCGCCGCACGGGGCCGAGTATACTCGCCACCACAACCGAGGAGCTTCCTGCTCCGGGGTGGCGCCGCACTCCTGATCGCGGCGCCGGATGCGGCCGGCCAACGCCGTCCGGCACCCCGGAGCCGCCCGAGTCCAGAGGAGGTGATCAGGATCAACGCATACGAGATCATGCTCATGATCGAACCGGAGGTGGCCGAAGAGCGCCACTCCGAGATCATCGAGCGCACCAAGAAGACCGTCACCGACGCCGGCGGCGTGTGGGGATCGGTCGACTCGTGGGGCAAGCGCAAGCTGGCCTACGAGATCGACCATATGACCGACGCGTGGTACTACGTGCTCACGTTCGAGTCCGAGCCCGCCGCGCTGCAGGAGGCCACCCGCGTGCTCGCCATCACCGACGGCGTCATGCGGCATATGGCCACCGCTCGCCCGCGCCGCGCTTCCGCCGCGCCGGCGGTTGCAGAGCCCGAACAGGCGGAGGCGACCGCCTGATCCCCGTCCGACCGCTCGCCTATCATATGCCGAACACATGTTCGCAATGTAGGCAGAGGAGGAACCCCAAGTGGCAAACATCAACCGCGTCATCCTGACCGGCAATCTGACCGCAGATCCCGAGCTCTCGACGCTTCCCAGCGGCACCAGCGTGTGCCGCCTGCGGCTGGCCGTCAACCGCCGCTACAAGGACCAGTCGAGCGGCGAGTGGTCGGAGAAGCCCAACTACTTCGACATCAAGGTGTGGGGCGCGCAGGGCGAGAACTGCGCCCAGTACCTGAGCAAGGGTCGTCCCGTCGCCGTCGACGGCCGGCTCGAGTGGAGCGAGTGGGAGGCGCAAGACGGCGGCAAGCGCTCCAAGGTCGAGGTCGTCGCCGACACCGTCCAGTTCCTGGGCTCGCGCGGCGACAACGAGGGCGGCGGCAGCGGCAGCAGCTTCCGGCCGAGCGCCGAGCTCAAGCCCGACCCGGTCGAGGCGTTCACCGGCGCCGCGGCGTCCGACGACGACATCCCCTTCTAGCGAGGAACCTATGGCATCGAAGCCCAAATCCAAGAGCCGCGCTCCCAAGCGCGGGGCAGCGACAGGCGCGTCCACCCGGCGCAAGCCCTGCTACTTCTGCAAGGAGAAGGTCGAGGAGATCGACTACAAGAACTACAACCAGCTGCGGCGGTACATGTCAGAGAAGGGCAAGATCCGCTCGCGGCGGATCTCCGGAGCCTGCCGGCGCCACCAGCGCCAGGTGGCCGTGGCGATCAAGCGGGCGCGCGAGATGGCGCTCCTGCCCTACGCCGTCAACTGACTTCCGCGCTCGTAGCGGCCGATCCGGCCACTGCGGGCTGGTAACCGGACACAGGGAATGCGACCATCCGACGGCGGCTCCGGCCGCCAGAGGCTGAGGGGAAGA
>DATCBF010000257.1:0-3389 GCA_036512025.1 Solirubrobacterales bacterium | reverse complement strand
TGACCATCGGCGTGGCGATCATCACGCGCGATAACCTGGCCAACCTCAAGGAGCTGCTCGAACAGGTATCAGGACTCGACCAGGTCGTGGTGGTGGATACCGGATCGCGCGATGGGACTCGGGCCTATGTCAGGAAATTGGGCCCGCCCTTCGAGCTGCATGAGTTCAAGTGGCGGCCACGTCCCGCCGGCTACGGTCCCGATGACTGGGGTTTCGCTGCCGCTCGCAACGAATCGTTCGGACACCTCGCGACAACTCACGCATTGTGGCTCGACAGTGACGACGTGGTTGTGCATTTGGCGGAGGGGAAGCGGGTCAACGCCTCATCGGAGGCGACCGCGGCAGCCTTCAGGAAGCTTGCCTCTCACTCCCCAGAGCTCGATGTCTGGATGGTCGATTACCTGTTGAGAACCGACGAGTTCGGCAACCCTTCGTCGGTCATCGCCAAGGAGAGGCTGGTGCGTCGGCCCGACAGCTGGCGGTGGCGCTTCCCGGTCCATGAGGTCCTTGTCTCTCAAAGCAAAAAGGTGAAGGACCTCAAGGCGGTGGCCGTGCTCGACATCGGCGTCGTTCATCGGCAGGGCGAGACTGGACGTTCGATCCGGCGAAACGCTCCCATGCTCAAGGCCTGGTTGCGCCAGCTGCAAACCACTGGAGGGCCAGACGCGGATCTCGCGCGGGCTCGCTTCCTTGTCGGCCGGTCCCTGTCCGCCCAGAGTCAGTTCGCGAAGGCCGCGAACTGGATGCTCGGCCAGTTCCTGGCGAAGCATCCGCACATCACGGTCGAGGAGAAGTGGGAAGGCTGGATGGAGGTCGCCAAGAGCCTGGTTCCTGCGGGCGACACGGAGGGCGCGCGACAGGCGGCCCTTCAAGCCATTGGTCTCTGTCCGCGATTCGGCGAAGCGTACGTGATGCTCGCCGACCTGAAGAACATGCTCGGCGAGCGGCCGGCCGACATCATCAAGCTGCTGGAAGTGGCCCAGTCCTGCGGTAGCGAGAGTTACGGGACGCATGAGCACAACCCGCTGCTCACTGGTCTCCACGCCACGCTCCTCGCTTCGGAAAACCAGGTGAAGCTGGGCAATTACCGCGAAGCGTTGGGGTTGGCCGACAGGGCGCTCGCCGCCCACCCAGGCAACGAACGCGCCCGACAAGCCTGGGAGAAGGCTGCCGGCGCCGCTCAGGCAAGGCTGTCTGAGCCGTCGCCTGACCCTGTGATTTCGACCGTCGCGTCGCCAGGGCCCGACGAACCGCGAGCCGCAGCGCCGGTCTTCGTCGTATCCAGCGGACGCTGCGGTTCAACTCTCCTCTCGAACATGCTCCGCCTTCACCCCGACATCCTCAGCCTGTCGGAGTTCTTGATCATGCTGATGCCAGGGGCATTTGCCGGCGCCGGCCCCATCCAGGGCCCGCAGTTCTGGGCGCTGCTCAGCACTCCTCGGAAGCGAATGACAATGATGTACAGGTTGGGTATCCCCTTCGACGAGGTGCTCTACCGGCCCGGACCGGGCAGGCGCTTCACGGCCGAAACTGGTGTGCCACCGATCCTCCTGACCGCCCTCCCCCACCTCACTGACGAGCCAGAAGCCCTGTATGACGAGATCCACGAATACGTGATGACCCAGGGTTCGTTCTCCGTCGGTCAGCACTATCTGAGACTGTTCGATTGGCTCCGACAGCGCTTCGACCGCAAGGTTTGGGTCGAAAGGTCCGGAAGCATATTGGTGAATCTGGATGAGTTGATGGCCAACTTCCCCGATGCCCGCTTCATTCACATGTTCCGGGACGGGCGAGAATGCGCCATTTCCATGGCACATCACAGCGCCTTCCGCCTGTCGATGATCTCCGCCGATCTGACGAACCACCTTGGGGTCGATCCCTTCAGCTCGGACGAGCCCACTCGCGGAGATGTGCCACCTGAGCTGAAAAAGCTGCTGCCCGACACTTTCGATATCGATGCGTTTTGGAAATACGAGACGTCGCTCGCCGGCATGGGGGCCAGCTGGGGCGGCCAAGAAGCTCGCGGAATCTCATTGCTCGCCCAACTTCCGCCCGGTCGGGTGCTCCAGCTGCGATACGAGGATCTTGTGTCGCGACCCGAGAGCGAGCTGTCCAACCTGATGCGCTTCCTCGGCCTTCCTGAGCCGGCCGACGACTACCTCCGGTCGGCAGCCTCTCTTATCAGGGTCAAGCCGCCGGCCTGGCCTCAGCTACCCGCAGACCAGCGGAAGCGGCTGGACGATGCGTGCAGGTTCGCGATGGGCCTCCTGTACGGGGCCGAGGCCCTCACTCCGAGTTCCGCGGCAGCCGAGTAGAAATCGACCGGCGGCCGAAACCATATCGGAGCCCCGGCCGTTCTTATCCAATGACGGTTCAAAGTGGCCCGCCGGCCGCGTAAGATCGATTAAGAGTTCAGGAGACGATCATGCTCAGTACGTTCAACAGTCGGCTTACGCGGACAACCCCCCGCTGGTTCGTGATGCCGGTACTGGGTGCGGCAGCGGGCGCGGCTTTGATTTCCCTCGCGTTCGGTACAGGCACCCTGCCTGCGGCGTTCGTTAGCGCTACTGCTCCAGCCACTGGCTGCGCAGCTTCTCACCCCTCCACGCCGTGCCCGGGTACCGCGCCGACTTTCAAGGTGCCACAGTTCCCAGTTCGCAATCCGGCGCCCGTCGGCCAGATCCCGACTTTCCGTCAGGCCGTAGCTGCGGGCTCGCCGGCGCAGCAAGCCCGCATGACCAAGCTTCGGGGCGAGCTCGGAATCACCCCGGTGCCGGCGGGAGTGCCAACCCCGAGCAAGTAGGGCTCACACCATTCGAATAAAGCCGGCGGAGGCGCGACAGCCCCGCCGGCTCTCTCTTTTTCAAGGGGTCGCCGATTCTCCTCGCCTCTCGAGGCGCGGCGCAGAATATCGCGGTGCGTATATCCGCCAAGGCAGATTATGCCGTCCGAGCGGCCACTTTCCTGGCCGCCTCCAGCTCAGCCGAACCTCTGAAGGCCGAGGCTATAGCCAACTCGCAGGAGATCCCCCTCAAGTTCCTGCTCAACATCCTCAGCGACCTCAGGCGGGCCAGGATCGTGTCGAGCCATCGTGGCAGCCAGGGCGGCTTTCAACTGGCGCGCAGCGCCTCTGAGATCACCGTGGCGGACGTGATTCGAGCCGTGGAAGGTCCCCTGGCGAGCGTCCACGAGATCCTCCCGGAGGACGTGCACTATCCCCCACCTTCGGAGTCCTTGCGGCAGGTGTGGATCGCCGTGCGTGCCAGCCTCCGGTCGGTGCTCGAGACGGTGACGATCGCCGACCTCGCCTCGGGCTCGCTGCCGGCATTGGTCGTGGCCCTCAGCTCGAGCCCCGAGGCCCTGACCGTCCGGCGCTGACTATTGACTCG
>DATCBF010000256.1:0-4714 GCA_036512025.1 Solirubrobacterales bacterium | reverse complement strand
GAGCCGCCACCGCCACCGCCGTGCGAGCCACGCTGATGGGAAGGACGGCTATGAGACAGCGATCTCGACATCGGCGATCCTCAGGTCCTTGAGCAGGTAAGCCTTCACGTCCGGCGCATCTTGGTCGGCGAGGGAGACGATCACGTAGATCTGTTCGGGCCAGGCAACCGCCTGGTTGACGTCGGTCTGAGAGGGGTAGGCGGCGCTTTTGGTGTGGGAGTGGTAGATCGCCAGCAGCTCGCCACCGTCGTCTTCGATCGCCTTGAGGGCGTTGTACTGCCCCTGCGAATCCATCTCGTAGCGCAGCGGGCTCGCCGCCGAGTTGACGACCCGGTGGACAACGGTCGCCTCTCCATCCTTGCCGCCGACCATCCCACAGCACTCGTTGGGCAGGTCCACGCGCGCGTGGGCGACCATCTCGTCGATCAGGGCCTGGGAGATCCGCATCGAAGGCGAGGCTAGCGGACCAGCCGGGGCTGCCGGGTCGGAGTTCATGGGGCTCACTGGCGGACCTGATCTCGCCCGGCGCCGCCGAAGATCTTGTCGCGGCCCTTGCCGCCGCAGATCAGGTCGGCGCCGCTGAGCCCGCGCACGGTGTCCTTGCCCCCGAGCGACGCGATCACGTCGCGGCGCGGCGTGCCGGTGATTTCGTCAGGGCCATTTGTGCCGACGATCGTCGCCTTGTGCTTCAGGCAGCGCGTGTGGTCGGTGCCGCCATGCATGCCAATCAGGGCAAATCCCTTCCCGCCGCAGCATCCGGAGTCGCCGAAGGCGATGATGCGGCCACTGGACTGAAGGCCGACCATGTAAGGCATCGAGGTGCCTCCACCGTAGGGGAGGACGAGGCGCTGGCCGCCGTTGAAGGTGCGATCGGCGCTCCCGTCTGCCCGCAGGCGGAACACCGAGATCCTTCCATCCCAGCCGACGCCGACGATCCGGCCCTGCCGATCGATCGCGATGCCGTACGGAGACACCGAGCCGACGCGGGAGAAGAGCGCGATCCTCCCCCCGTTGCCGAAGTTGGCGTCAGGGGCGCCGTCGGGGAGGAGCTTGACGATGTTCCCGACCGTGCTCACCGTGCTCGTCGATTCTTCGAAGACGACGAACATGCCCCCGTCGGGCGCGAGCGCAACCCCCTCCACAGAGCTCTGCGCCCCCGGCGTCGGCAGGAAGAGTCGGCCGCTGCCGGCCCAGCTCGCAGCGGGGGCGCCGTTGGTGAGGAAGCGGGCAACGCTGAGCCCTTCGCCGAAGAGGGGCGTTCCTCCCACGCAGCAGCCGGGGCCCGGCACGGAGATGTTGCCGCCAGGGTCGACCAGGACATTTGCGGGCCGCATCTGGGTGCCCATCGTCATCGCGACTTCTCCGCCGCTGCCGAACCCCGGATCGAATTCCCCGTTCGGCAGATAACGGGCGAGGATCAATTCCGAGCTGTCGGGCTCCCGGTTGGTTTCGGCGGCGACGAGAATCTTGCCGTCGGGCTGCACGGCGACGGCCGACCCGCCTCGCGCCACTTCGATCGTGTGCGTCGACAGATGCTCCGTCTTGCCCCCGACCCCGAAGCTCCCGTCCAGGCGCCCGTCGAGGCCGAGGCGAGCGACATACAGCGCGTCTTCGGGTTCGTCGACAGTGGTGACCACCGGCTTCCCGTCGGGACCGACGGCGAGGCCGAAATTGTGCTCGAAGGCGTTCTGATGAACAACGAGCTGTGGGCCGGCGCCGGCGCCAAACGAGGTGTCCTGTTCGCCGTCGGGCCCGTAGCGGGCAACCGTGAGTTCGACCGTGCAGTTGAAGGGGGGATTGCAGGGCGGGTAGTTCGAAGAGAGGACGAAGATTTCGTCTTTGGGCCCGATCGCCATCCGGGCGCCTGCCTCGGAAGGGAACGACGCGCCCCCGGGGCCCGGCACTTCGACGATGCCGTCACCACCGAACGAGCGGTCGAGGTCGGCCGGAGCGGCGATCGCGGGGGCGCAGAGGACGGAGGCCGGCACACAGATCAGCGCCGTGACGACGGCAAGCCTTGCCACGCTGCGCGCTACCACCAGACGGTGGAGTCCAGGTTTTCGATCTCCTCGATCGGTTTGGTGTAGACGCCCGAAGAGAGGTACTTCCAGCCGTCGTCGGGGATCAGGAAGACGACGTTGCCGCCGTCGAGCTCACCGGCGATGCGAACGGCGATCGCGGCGATCGCGCCCGAGGAGACGCCGGCGAAAATGCCCTCCTCGTCAAGCAGTTTCTTGGTCCAGACGATCGCGTCGCGGTTGGAGACCATGATCTTGCGATCGAGAATGGAGAGGTCGATGATCGGCGGGATGAAGCCGTCGTCGAGCGAGCGTAGGCCCTGGACAAGCTCCCCCTGCATCGGCTCGGCGGCGACGATGATCGTCTCCGGGTCGGCCTCCTTCAGCCGGCGCCCGTTGCCCATCAGGGTGCCGCCGGTGCCGAGCCCGCCGACGAAAGCGGTCACTTCGTCGAGCTCGTCGAGGATCTCGACCGCGGTGCCGTTGTAGTGGGCGAGAGGATTCGCCTCGTTGCCGTACTGATAGGGCATGTAGAAGCCTGGGTCCTTCGCCATCTCCAGCGCCACCTCGACCGCCCCGTTGGAGCCCTTGGCCCCCTCCGAGTAGACGATCTCGGCCCCGTACATAGCCAGCAGCTGGCTGCGCTCCTCGGTGACGTTGTCGGGCATCACCACCTTCAGCGGGTAACCCTTGCGACGGCAGATCATCGCCAGCGCGATCCCTGTGTTGCCGGAGGTCGGCTCGAGAATCGTCTGGCCTGGTTCGATCGCGCCTTCGGCCTCGGCCGCCTCGATCATCGACTTGGCGACGCGGTCCTTGACCGAGCCGGTCGGGTTGTGCCCCTCGAGCTTGGCGTAGATGCGGACGTCGGGCTTAGGCGAGAGCCGCGGCAGCTCGACCAGCGGCGTATTGCCGATCGACTCGACGATGTTGCCGAAGCGCCCCCCACAGGGCCGGTTGAGTAGGTCGTGATCAGGCATGGCCGTTCCCGTTACTTCAAAAAGTATAGCCACGGGCAGGGCGCCCATGGGAACGGCCTGCGGAAAGGTTCAGCCGCCTGCCATCGCGGGCAAGATGACAACCGTGTCGCCACTCGACACAGCGGTATCGAGGCCATTCAGCACCCGTACGTCCTCGTCGTTGAGGTAGACGTTGACGTAGCGGTTGAGGTCGCCCTCCTCGCCGAACAGCTGGCTCTCGGTCTTGGGGTGCTGAGAGATGAGAGCGCGCAGCACCTCGCCGACGTTGCCGCCCTCGGCCTCGACCTCGGGGGCGCCGCCCGTCTGCGCACGGAGAACCGGGGGGATGCGGATCGTTGCCATCAGGCGGGAAACCTACAGGCTGAGAAGCTCAGCCTGCGCAGAAGAGGTCGTAGTCGGGGAACTGGCCCATCTCGGACTCGGGAACCTCGGGAGCGTTCTCGCCGCAGATCGGGCAGTCGGGGTCACGCCGCACCTTCAGCTCCGTAAACCGGGTGCTGAGCGCCTCGAACAGCAACAGGCGGCCGATCAGGGGCTCGCCGATACCGAGCACCAGCTTCGTCACCTCGTTGGCCTGCAGCAGGCCCATCGTCCCGGCCATCACTCCAAGCACCCCGTTGGCAGAGCAGCTGGGCGCCAGCTCGGCCGGGGGCGGCGTCGGGTAGAGGCAGCGGTAGCAGGGCCCCTCGAAGGGGACGAAGGTTGAGATCTGCCCATCGAAGCTGAGGATCGAAGCGGAGACGACCGGCTTGCGCAGCCGCACCGAGGCGTCGTTGAGCAGGTAGCGGGTGGGAAAGTTGTCGGCCCCGTCGACGATCACGTCGTAGTCCTCAAGGATGCCGAGAATGTTGGAGGCGTTGAGGCGGAGGTTGTACTCGATGACTTTTACATCGGGATTGAGCGCCTCGATCGTCTTGCGTGCCGATTCGGTCTTTGGCATCCCGATTCGCTCGGTGTTGTGGATCACCTGGCGCTGCAGGTTGGAGGCGTCGACGACATCGTCGTCGACCAGGCCGAGGGTGCCAATCCCAGCGGCGGCGAGGTAGAGGGCGGTCGGGGCGCCGAGCCCGCCGGCGCCGAGCAGCAGCACTTTCGCGTTGAGAAGCTTGAGCTGGCCGTCGACCCCGACCTCGGGCAGCAGCGTGTGGCGCGAGTAGCGGTCGCGCTGCTCCGGGGTCATGCCGGCGGCGGCGACCATAGGCAGCCCCTGCTCCTGCCAGGCGACGATCCCGCCCGCCATCGAGGCGACGTTCGTGTAGCCGAGCTTCTGCATCTGCTCGGCCGCCTTGTAGGAGCGGTTGCCGCTGCGGCAGTAGAGGATCGTGCGGGCCGACTTGTCGGGGGCCGCGGCGGCGATCTCGTCGCCGAGAACCCCGGGTGGAACCAGCTTGCCGTTCTCGAGGTGAGCCTCCTGGTACTCGTGCGGCTCACGAGTGTCGATCAGGACGACGTCGCCGCCGTCGATCTCCTCGACCGGAATCTGCGTGCTCACGTCGGCGCTAGCCATTGAATCTCCTAAATCCGGATCGGCTTTTACTTCAAAAAGTATAGCGACATCGTCGAATCCGCATTTACCCGCGCATATCGCGGGTTATCGCGGTTTCGGCGAGGCCTAGCTGTAGCTACTCAGCACGTTGTTCCAGCTCGGCAAGCCGAGCTGCGGGCGGCCTGTGGCCAAGGGAGCCGTGTCGTCTCCTGAAGTTGTAGTGATCGAGC
>DATCBF010000255.1:0-3395 GCA_036512025.1 Solirubrobacterales bacterium | reverse complement strand
CCTTGGCAATCCGAATACGGTGACATCCTTGAAAGCGCCCGGGCTCAAGGCCAGCGGTTCGTTTCTGTGGCGCGCCCTCAACGCTGCCAGCCTCGCTACGTGGCTCTGGTCACTGGGCGGCGGGGCTGTCATCACCACGGTCGTCTCGGCGTTGGTTCGCCTCCAGCAGCCTTGGGACATCGTTCTAGCGGTCGGCGTCTTCATGTTGGCCGCCGCGGCCATCCTGAGCCTACGCGAGCGCCCTGATCGCAAGCCACAAGTCGATGCGTCGGACCCTCACCGCCGCGAGGAGGCGACCAAGACCAAGTCGGATGAGCCGCGCTCTCCTGGCGTCGGCGAGCCGAGAGAGTCTCCTGCTCGCGTTTCCCCGCCGGCACGGGCAACCAGACGCTGAGCAACCTGCTCCAAAAGCGCTTGGACCAGGGGGTCAGTCTCCGCAAGAACATTCCGGCGCTACCCGGGATGGTCAGGCTGGACCGGCCGACGACGACCGCCGCCGACGTCGAAACCTGGATTCGCCGCACGAGGGTGCTGCTCGAACCCACCCCCGAGCTTCTGGCCGAGTTCAACTACAAGCCTCCGCAGTCCCTTTTGGGAGGCCTAGTCGGAGTTCACCCTTTGGAGCCAAATTACAAAGCGGGGCTGGATCAGAAGATCGCGAACCTGGGGGAGATCATCATTCATCTGCGGACGCAGGGTCGCTGACGCAACCATCCCGCGACCCGAGCGCTCCACTGTGGGCTCGCGGGTCAGGTTCGACCCTCAGGCCCAGGCGCTGAGTAGGTAGGCGCTCAATCCGCTCGCCGCGGCGGCTGCCAATCTTGCCTCCCGTACCCCCAGCTGAGGCGGCGCGGCGTGGCCATGCCCGGCCCCGGCGCTGTTTCGCAGCTCGCCCAGTCGCTGCGCCGTCGACACCAGACTCCGGCCCAGGTCTCCGGCCGTGCCGTCCTCGCCGGCGACGCAGCGATGGGCTGCCTTGAACAGGGTCGGCAGCGTCGGGTTCTCTCCGACTTCGGCGCCCGCTCGCGTGGTAATCACCTTGCAGGAAGCCTCCACCAGATCCTTTGCCGCCCCGACCGCGGCGGGGCCGCGCTCTGCATCGAGCGCCGCCCGCAGACCCGCCAACGGCTCGCTGACGGCGCGCTTCTCTGTGTCCGTCATCCAAGGCCTGACCAGCGCGGGGAGGGCGGCGCCAAGGGCCGCATCGGTGAACGAATCACGCTTGCGGCGGCGCACGGTCTCGGCCTCCGCGTGGCCGGCGCCGGTGACGGTGTAGTCGCTGACTCGGTAGACGTCCTGCGGCGTCCAAGCCCTGACCGGTAGAGGACGCGGGTCGCCGAAGCCGATGGGTCCATGGGCGACGAAGCCGAGGCCGACCAACTGGCCCGTCCAGCGCGCGGCCGCCTCGTCTCCCGACTCGACCAGTCCCGCGTCGCGGGCGATCGTGTGCAGGTCGCCGCCCTGTTGCACGACCCCCAGAGGGCTTGCACGCACATAGTCATCAAGTGCGGCCAGGAAATCGAGATGGTTTGCCATGCCCACATCCTTTCTCCGGCTGCGGACGCCGCAGGCCTGGGTAATACAACAGTCCCCGGCCCTCGATCACCGAGAATCAGTCGATAACTGGAGTCACGCCGCCGGCACCCAGCCGCATACAGTTCGTTCCGAACCTGACTTCTACCGAAGCGAGACCGTGGCACAGAGACAGGAAGCGGATTGGATTCGGGCAGATCACGCCGATGAGTACCTCTTCGCGGCCGCCCACCACCTGGCCCGGGCCGCAACCAAGCCGACGGCGAGGCTGTTGCCGCCACCGTCGGTGTCGGCGACCCTCTACTGCGCCTTTGCTGCCGAGGCCTACGTGAATGCGGCATTGATCCGGGTCCTGGGGGAGGCGGAGTACGAACCCCTCTCGCGCATGCCGGTCCGCAGCAAGTACTTCCTCGCGCCCTGGCTACTGGCCTTCGAGGATCGCTTCACCGAGGGCGAGCCCGCGCTCGACAGGGTCGACGAGCTCTTCCGAGCACGCAACCGGTTAGTTCACGCTCAACCCGAACGCGTCTATTACCGGCGCGAGGACGAAGACCCCGGCCCCGAGCCTCGGGTGCTACCGCAGCTGGGTGACGTGGCGCGCTGGCTGGCCGCGACTGCCGACGCCGTGTGCAGGATCGCCCGCTCGCACGCAGAGCTCCAGGAAATGGAACGGATCGCGGGTCCGCTGTCGGAGATCGAACCGCTTTTGGTCCGCTTCGACCCCGACCGCGATGCCGAGGAGCTTGGTCGAAGAGTGCGGTCGATCGGTGAGAAGCGGATCAGGGCTGATAATGAGGATTTCCTCGAAGAAGATGAGCTCGACGAGCTGATCGATGGCCAGGACCCCGACTGGGACCTGCACGGCTTGGGCGAGTAGCTGACGCCGCTGGTGCCCCGCGTTGACGTACCGTTCCCGCCGCAAACCACAGGAGGAACTGATGCCCGATCCGATCGACGACGCCCGCCAACTGATCAGCTCCCGTCTCGTCGATATCGACGGTGAGCGCGAGCGCCTCGAGCGCGCCTTGGTGAGTCTGGGGGAGGGGAGCGCTCCGAAGCGGCGGCCTGGTCGACCGCGTAGACGTTCCGCCCTCGCGACTTCCGCCTCGAAGAAATCCAAACGCCGCGGCTCTCGCAAAAGCAAAGCCGGCAAACGCGCCCCGCGCGGCCAGCGGCGGGAGGAACTGCTCGCCGCGATCAAAGCGACCCCCGGCGCGCGCCCTTCCGATCTCGCCAAATCGATCGGCATCAAATCGACCCAAGTCCATGCCCTGATCGCCAAGGCCGCGCCGACAAGCTGATCGTGAAGAAGGGCGACGGCTACGCGCTGAAGGGGTAGGGGTCGACGGGTCGACCGTGCAAGAGTTCCAGGTGTGTCCGTCCAGATTCACCAGCCGGGAATCGACCTCTTCGATCATGTCGTCACCGATCTCCCACTACTGCTGGAGCGTCTCCTCGCCGCGCCCGCGGCGCCGGTCGCCGCGCACTCCGCGATTCCCAACGCCCCCGCGATCTATCTCTTCTCCGAGCTCGACCACGCCATCTACGTGGGCCAGACGCGCGTCCTGCGCGAACGGCTCGACAACCACACCAATCCCTTGGGAAAGAACAACAAGGCGAGCTTCGCCTTCAACGTCGCCAAGGAGGAGGCCGCCAGAGCCGGCGTCGATACCGCCAGGTTCCGCGCTCAGCTCGAGGCCGATCAAGAGTTCGCCTCGCACTTTCAAACGGCCAAGCTGCGGGTCTCCGAGATGGACGTCCGCTATATCGAGCTGGCCGACCCGATCGAGCGCTCCGTCTTTGAGATCTACGCCGCCCTCGCGCTCGACACGCTGGTGTTCAACAGCTTCGAGACGCACTGA
>DATCBF010000254.1:0-2125 GCA_036512025.1 Solirubrobacterales bacterium | reverse complement strand
AGGCCTGGCCGATCTCGGTGCGCTCGAGCAGGCGGGCGGCGAGGATCTGGAGATCCTCGAAGTCGATCCCCCCCCGGCGTTCCTTCGCCGCCTCGAAGCGGGCGGAGAAGAGCTCCAACAGAGCGGCGATGTGGCGGTAGGCCTCTCCTCCCTCGCCGGCCTCCGCGGTGCGGGCGATCGCCGCCTCGATCGCCTCGCGGTAGGGGGCGACGCTCTTGGCTTTGCTCTCGGTGCGAAGCGAGGCCAGCTCGTCCAGCCCGAGTGGGCTGCCGGAATCCCGGCCCAGGGTTGTCGCCGCCCGCTCGAGCAGCTCGCGGCGGGAGTCGCTTGGCTTCAGCTCCTCGATGCACTCCGCGGCGGCCATGGCAGCGCGGCGGAGCGCGCCGTCGAGGTCGGGCTCCGGCTGCTCGGGGAGTAGCGGCTGGGAGATTCCCCGGCTGCGCAACTCCGCGTGGGCGCCGGCGACGATCGCCCGCAGACCGTCGATCTCGAAGGTTGCGACCGTGTCCTCGCGCGCTTCGTCTCCCGTCGCCAGGAACTCCTCCAGAGCGGCGTCGAACGCCTCCCGTGCCGCCCGCTCTGTCTCCGGGGTGTCGAGGACACGGAAGCCGGGATCGACTCCGGCCGCGACCGGGTGGCCGCTCAGGAGCCGGTTGCAGAAGCCGTGGATAGTGGTCACCCAGGCGCCGCCGATCCCCGCCAGCAGCGTCTGGGCCCGCTCCGAGCCGGCCTCTGCCCGTCGTGCCAGCTCGGCGCGGATGCGGCGGCGCAGCTCCGCCGCCGCCTTGTCGGTGAAGGTGAAGGCAAGGACCTCGTCGGGCGAGACGCCCCGGTCGCAGACGAGGCGGCAGTAGCGGTCGACCATCACTCCGGTCTTGCCGGTGCCGGCGCCCGCCTCGAGCAGGACGTCGCGTTTGGCGGCGACGATCGCCGCCGCCTGCTCGGGGGTCGGAGTGCGCTTGCTCACCGGTCCTCCACCTCGAAGTCCTCCTCGCTGGCCGGGGCCCGGTCGCGGCGGCAGATCGGCGCGAATTCGCAGAAGGTGGGGCAGATGTCGTGGCCGCGCAGGCCGGGTCGCGGCCCGGGGTCGCGGCGGATCTCGCCCTTGCGCATGCGGGCGACGATCGCGCCAGCTCGCTCGCGGGCGTCGGCCAGCAGCCACTCGAAGCCCTCGCGGTCGACGATGTCGTTGCGGTAGAGCCGGTAGGAGGCGAGCTCGGCGCCGGCCTCATCGAGCACGGCCCCTCGCGGCCGCCGCCCCGAGGTCGCGCGCAGCGGGTGGTAGAGGCCGCCGACCGGCTCCACCCCCCAATGCTCGGCGACGGCGACCAGGTAGAGCTGGAGCTGGAGCTTGGCCCGCTCCTCGAACTTCTCCCGCGGTGTCACCGAGCCGGAGAGCTTGTAGTCGAGGACGAGCGCCCGCCCGGCGCCGTCGCGGTCGACGCGGTCGATCGCCCCGTGCAGGCGCCAGCCGTCGATCTCCAGCGCCGGGCGCTGGCTGCCCTCCTGCTCGCCGAAGGCCGCCTCCAACAGCCAGGGCTCGAAGCCACCGGTCTCGCGCCCTGCCTCCTCGGCGAGGAAGCGGGTCAGCAGCCGCTCGACCCGCCGTGCCATCGCCCGCTCGGCGGGGTGGGCGCCCAGCTCCCGCTCCGCCGCGATCTCGGCGACCAGCTCACGCCCGCGCCCGACCCAGGCGCCGAGCGAGCCGGGGCGGGGGAGGGGATCGCCGCCGGGGCGCTCCCGGTACAGGCGCTCGAGCGTGGCGTGCATGAGCCCGCCCTGGATCAGCGGCTCGGGCGCTGGGTCGAGGGGCTGGGGATCGAGCTCGTGGCCGGCAAACCAGCGGTATGAGCAGAGGTCGAACTCCTCCAGCGTGGTGCCGCCGTAGGCGAATACCGAGGCCAGCGACTTCAGCGCCGCCGGATTGGTCAGTGGGCCTGGGGCGCGGCTTGCCGCCTCGGCGACCCGGGCGGCGGCGAGGCGCGCGGTCACCCGGGCGTCGGTCTCCTCGCCGACGGCCGCGGCGGCCAGCAGTGGGGTGGGATCGCCGCCGGCGCCGGTGGCCGAGGCGACGGCTCGGGCCAGCTCGTTCTCCGAGGGCGCCCCGGCGACCGGGTGGACGACA
>DATCBF010000253.1:0-11519 GCA_036512025.1 Solirubrobacterales bacterium | reverse complement strand
CAGCGAGCCGCAGACGAGCATCGCCTGCCGCGAGACGCCGCGCTCGCTCTCTATCTCGAGGTGACGGCGGGCGATCCTCACGCGGTAGTCGGCGTGCAGCCGCAACAAGTCCCACTGCGCCGGCTCAAAGCCAACCTCCTCGCCGTCCTCATTCGTGATCGCCAGCGCCTGGGGCCGGAAGTTGGCGTCGATCGCCGGGTCTCCGAGGCCGCGAACGTAGGCGTGGCGCACCAGCCGGACTATCTCGGAGGCGAGCGCCCGCTCGGCCCCGAGGAAGTCGAGGATCCGCTCCTGAATGCGCCGCTCGGCGCGTTCGATCTCGACCAGCTTCGAGTAGCGCAGGCCGCGCGGGTCGTTGATTCCCACCGCGCCGGCGAAGCGCCGCCAAGCGCCCGCGAGACCCCCTTCGCCGAGCAACTCGGCGATTCCGGTGCTCGCGTCTTGGAGACGTACCGCCAGGTAGACGTCCGGGCGCACCGTCTCGCGCTCAGAGAGCGCGAAGGCGTGGGCGCGCAGCAGCGTCTCGAAAGCCGCCTTGCGCCGCTCGATCTCCTCGGCGCTGCCATGACGGCGGTCGAAGGTCTGCCAGGTCGAGGCGAGGTACTGGCGCACCGAGAAGCGCCGCGCGATGCGGAGGATCTGAAAGTCCGCCGAGATCCGGTGGACGAGGCCCTCCAGCTGCCCCATCACCTCGAGCTTGCGGCCGGTGGAGAGGCCGGCGTAGCTCTGGCTCGCAAGCTTGTAGACCGCCCAGGCATCGCCCAGGTCGCGTCCGAAGACGATGTTGCCGTAGATGAATGAAGGGCGCGGCCGCGGGCCGCCGGTCGGGATGCCGATCACTCGATCACCACCTCGCGGCCGGGTGGCACCCCGACCACCTTTCCGCGCAGCATCGGCGCGGCGCCGCGCCGGCGGCGAACGCGATAGCGGCGAGCCCGGGCCGATCGCTTCTTCGGGTCGCGCAGCCAGGGTGGCGCTCCCTCGACCCGCACCACTGCCGGATAGCGAAAGGTGATCTTGGCCGGGCCCTTGATGCGGCCCCTGACGAGGAAGGACTCGCGGGCGTCGAAAGCGACAGCGACCTCCTCGAGCGGAAGGACCTCCTCCCCTTCCCGCGGGCAAGAACACAGCCCCGCCAGGCAGCGTGGCCTGAACGACCAACGCAGCAGCGAGGCCAGGACGTGATGTGGCGGGCGCCCGTCGATCCGGCCCTGCATGAGCAGGAAGGCGCCGGCGAGCGGCAGCCCGAAGAAGGGAATCGCGGGGCTCCAGAGCCCGACAAACGCCCCTAGCAACGGCAGGCGCGAGATTGCGAACATGCAGAGCTCCAGCACCAGGAAGTAGCCGATGCCACGCAGCGGGACGCCGTGCGGATAGGGGATCCGCCAGCGGTCGAAGCGAAAGAGCCTCCGCTCGATCCGAAAAACTCGCCGGTAGCCGTGCAGCTGGATACCCCGCGATTCGACCATCGTCGGTGGCCCCTCAGACCGCCCGGCTCGTGCTGTGGGAGCCCTCGCCCCTCACAGCACGAACTGGTAGATCGAGCGGTAGAGCGATTCGACTTTGTCGGGCGCCAGGAGGAACGCACCGATCACGACCGCGGCGACGAGGATCCCGATCGCCGCTCCCGCGTTTCGCTGGAAGGCCGCCGCGCCGAGCGCGATCGCCACGATGATGAAGAACAACGGGGCGAGTTCGTTCTGCAGGAGCGAAGCGGTCCGCGACCCGACCTGGGTTCGCGCCCCTTCGCCTCCTTCACCGCCGCGGCCGATCGCCGCGTCGGCATGGGACACCGTGGTGATCGCTGGCACGGGCATGCCCACGTCGGCGCCAGGGGCCGCCAGAGCGACGCCCAAGGTACCGACGAGGAGCAAAGCCCCCAGCGCCGTCAACTTGCGCATGGTGCATTCGCCTCCTCGAGGTGTGCGTTTGTGTGTGGGGCTGGCCGCCGTCATCGCGGTCAGCTCTGCTGGGAAATTGCCTGGACGTAGGTGACCCGCCAGCCGGGACCCAGCTGGGGGTCGGCGGCGCTCACTCGCCGCACGCCGACCTCGTAGCGCAGGGTGTAGGCGCCGCCTCGCGCGTCGGTGGCGCTGACCGTCGCCAGGACCGCACCGCCGCCGGTGCCGTTCACCCAGTCGAGCTGATCAACCGCCTGCAGGCGCAGCGGGTTGGTGGGCAAGGTGACGGTTGCCGCGTCGGCAAGGTCCGCGGAGAGGTTTTCGGCGTCGCCCGCGAGATAGTTGGCGAGCGCCCGCTTGACCAGGGCCGCGGCTTCACCGTCGTCGACGGGTTCGCCACCCTGGTCGGTCGTGCTACGGGTGGTGCTGAGCGGCGGCCCGACAAAGGAGGGGTAGCCGGCGAGGTAGATCGCACCACCCCGCTCGCGGTCGACCGGCACCGAGAGGTAGACCGGCTGCGCAGCGGTGCTGAGCTTCGCCGCGACGGTGATGATCACGCCGCCTGCCAGCGGGCGCTGGACCTGCGCGATGTCGGCCCACTGCACCCGCTGGGACCCAGACTGCGGCGGCGAGAAGCCCACTCCGATTTCGAAACCCGAGGAGGCAAAGGAGGCCAGCGCCGCTTCCCGTTCTTCAGGCCGGGCGCCGTCGTAGGTGAGGTAAGCCTGCGAGAAGGCGAGCGCGTAGCTCTGCTCGGCGTAGTCCAGGGGCGGGCCCGTCTCGGTGGGAACCGCGCTCGGCGCCGGCGGCGAGAGGATCGAGCGGACCCCTACCACGCACATCAGGACCACGAACGCGAGAAATGCGTAGCGCGGTGCCCGTGCCCGAATTCGGCCATGGCGCGCCGAGGACCGAAGCCCGGCCAGGCGAGCCTGGACCGGGGAGGTGGATTTCGCTGCCGCCTCCACCTTGACCCCTAGAGCCCGAACTCCGGCGAGCTCGAGCCGTCGTGCAGGCCGCCTTCGCTCGGCGACGCCGGCGGGCTCGCTTCGGGCGCGGGAGCGCTCGCCGGCGGAGCCGGCTCGGGCGCCGGCGGGATGTATTCGGCAGCGGCCGATTCCGATGAGCCGCTGGACGCTTCCTGGGCGGCAATCGCCTCGCGCTTTTCCTCGACACGGTGATGGCGCTGCGCAGTCCGCCGCTCCCTGCGCCTGCGCGCTCGGCGCCTCGTCTTTGCCCGGCGCTGGCGGACCTGCTGGCGCTCGGCCGCACGTTCACGGCTCGCCCGCAGCTGCTCCGCCCCTTCGTGAGCAGTTGGTCCAATCGGCGCTTCTGAGGCACGCTCCGATTCACTTGCGACGTCTTGATGTGGAGCGCCGACCCCACCGCCGCCGATCGCCGAGATCGCGACACGCACGATCACAAGGGCCACAAGGACCAACGCGATCGTGACTAGAAGGTGCGTCCGCCGCGAAGAGGGCGCGCGTCTCTCCGACGATCCTCTTTGGGAGTCGCCTCGGGGGCGCGCGGCCCTCTTCGCGGCGGACGGAAAGTCCTCTTCCTCGCTCGGGCCCCTCTCGGGCGGATCGGCGACAGCTATCGCCGTCGGCCCTGAGAAGTCGTCCTCCTCGGAGTCTGAGGCGTCGAAGCCGTGGGCCAGATCCTCGTCGCCAAAAGAGAAGTATTCGTCCTGTGCCATCGAGCGGTCCTCGTTGTTGGTTGGTCTGCGTGACGTGCGCGGTCCGCCCGAGGGCACAAGCGCGCAACCCACACACGCGAAATCACGGCGGCGCGCCACCCCCATCCCCGAGCGGGGCCAGGCGCTCGACTAGGACGCTTGGGCCAGCCCCTTGCCGGCCGAAACGGCGGGGTCGTCCTCTCGCCCCAGCCGAGCGAGCCCAGGCATTGCGATATGACCGGACCGCCGCTACCGGTGGCCGATGCGGAGCTCAGAGACCGAACTCAGAGCCACCGCTGCTACGAGAGGAGTGTCCGCTCTGGGAGGCGCCACTGCCTGAGCTCGAGGAGCCCGATGGCGCACTCGAGGGTGGCGGCGCCGGAGCCGAAGCCGGCTGACCCGACTCGGCCCCGAACTCGGTGCTGGTGGCGCTGTTTGATTCCCGTGCGCTCGAAGGCGAGTTCGACACCGGTGCCGATGGTTCGGAAGTCGGCCTCGACGGACTTGAGTCGTGCTGCGCTTCTGCGCCCCCGCCGTTGTGGCGTTCAGATTTCGTCTTTTCCCTATGCGTTGGAATCGTCGAATTCGGCGTCGGCAGAGGGTCGATGAGGCTCGGGCGTCCCGGGGCCAGCGCGGAGTGTGCGGCTCTCTTCGCCGGCGGCGAGCTGTGATCGTGCTGGCGGCTCAACAGCCCAATTCCACCGACGCCCGGAACTACGCCGGCGGCGACGCAGGCCCCGGCGGCTACACCGGCGACACAGACAGAGGCGACCTTGACCGAGGTGGCCGTGAGGGCCTGGCCGACGCTTGCGTCTCCTCCAGTACCAGGCAGCCCACTGACAATCCTCAGGAAGACCTCCCGAACTCGCTCCCGCGCTACTCGGCTCGCTTCGGCGAGACTCTGAACTCCATTGGAGGCGACCTCCAAGAGCCGAACAGGCAAGCCTCTCAGCGCTCCGAGCCGGCTGGATCCCGCCAGCGAAGAAGCTGCAATTAGGCCGCTCGCAACATCGAGCAAGTAGCCGCGCATCCGCGCCTGGGTCTGCTGACAAGCGCGGCAGTGGGCGAGATGAGCCACA
The DNA here is from genome assembly GCA_036512025.1 of Solirubrobacterales bacterium. Lineage (GTDB taxonomy): Bacteria > Actinomycetota > Thermoleophilia > Solirubrobacterales > 70-9 > DATCBF01. Next base: position 6,861 of record DATCBF010000253.1, on the reverse strand, counting down.
ACTGCGAGCCGCTCGGCTTCCGGGCTCTCATCGGCGATGTAGCGCCGCAAGAGACTTCCCTCCATCTCCTGGCAGCGCTCGCCGCCCTCAATCCGCTCAAATGCCTCAAGTACGCGCGCGTTGGACCGCTGGATGATCTTGCGGTAGGTACGCAGGCTGAGCCCCGGCGTGTTCTGCAGGATCTCCTCCGGGCTCAGGTTCATCTGGTGGCGCTGGCGGAAGATCACCCGGTCGCGCTCGGAGAGCATCTGCAGGGCCTCGCGGCCGATCGCGACCGCCTCTCGCTCCTGCGCGATCTCCTCTGGGCTCTCTGCGCTGGCATCGCTCAGCGACCGAATCGCACCCAGCTCGATCTCGGTGCGCTGACCGCGGCGACGGCGCTCATCGATGAAGCAGCGCCAGCACGTGCGCTTGATGAAGTTCACCATCTGTGGCGCTGAGAACTTCCGCGCGATCGGGTCGACGGTCTCCATCACCTTCTCGAAGGCGATTGAGAACAGCTCTTCGGCTTCCTCCTCACTGCAGCCCTTGCGGCGGAGCTCGTTGAGGCTCCCCTTCCTCGCCGAGCTGTAGACGCCGGCGTAGAAGCGGGCCTCCTCGACCCTCAGCTTCCTGCTCCCAGCGGGGGCGCTTGGCCCTCGTCGAGGATGGGCTGCCATCTCAGCTGCGCCTCACCGCCGCGGGACGCGGCCGGCCCCCGCCAAAGGGGGCCGGCCTGCGCCTACGTCCGGCGGCTAGGAGATTGCTCATCGCCACCGGCTCAATGCCGCCGGGGAGCCCGTGGCAAGACGATCAGCGTCAACCGGTTGGAGTTGCCCTGTATGTAGGGGTAGCCGCTCTGGGACCGGACCTGGACCCGCATCTGGTACTTGGTCGCGACGTTCGTCTTGTTGAATTTGTAGGCGACCGTGAACTGGCCGCCTTCGCGGGTCCGGTAGCGGTGGAACGCCAGCCAGCCTTTGCCGCGCTTGACCTGCAGCACGACCACGACCTGATTGTTGTCGGGTCCGGGGATGGTGCCGACGAACTGGGCGCTGTGCTTGTTGTAGACGACCTTGCGGTAGACGCTGAAGGTCGGATGGACGATCGTCTGGATCGTCGCGTGGCTGGACACTTCGCGCGAGCCGGAGCGGTAGAGGACGCTCAGTTCGCGCGATGCACCTGCCGGGATCGCGAACTGATAACCACCGTCATCGCCGCTTACGGCGACACCGAGGAATTCACGCTTCTGGTCGGTGAGGACCCGGCTAAAGACGCACAGCGACGCTTCACTGACCCCTCCGCCGGCGCTCGTGAGCTTGCCGCGCAGGGTCGAGCCGCTGCCCTGCTTCACGATTTCTTCGGCGCCACTGTTTTCGCCGAGCCCGCTGGTGAGTGCAGTGCCGCCCGTTACGTCGGTGCGCATACATTCATAGGCAAGCGGCGCCGTCGTCGGCACGCCGACGTTGCCCTCGGCGTCTGAGAGCCACATCCGCAGCGTGTAGTTGCCACGCTGCTGCGGCGTTTCGAGGTTCTGGATCGCCTGGACGTTGTCGCCTTCAATCGTCTGCGTCGGCACGACGACCCCACCAGCTGCGTTCAGCAGCTGGTAGTGGACCTCGTCAATTGGCGAGCCGGCGTCGATGACGTTGCGCCAGCGAACGTCGAAGCCCTGTGCCGCACGACTCGTGGTCGGAGGCGTGATCGAGACTTCCTGTGGGGCCGCCGGCGGCGTCGTGTCGTGGGGGATCGGGGCCGTGCTCGAAGGCCCTTTGAAGCCGACCGAATCTTCCAGCCACAACCGCAAGCGGTATTCCCCCGCCTGGCTTGGACCGGCGATACCCGACAGCTGGGACAGATTTGTCCCGGCGACCGTCTGCTCGGGCACCACTACGTCGCCTTTGGCGTTGATGACGTCGTAGTGGATCGCGGCGATCGGAGACCCTTCGTTAGGAGGCAGAGTCCAATGCGCGTTGAAGTGATCCAGGTAGCGCGCGGGATTGGCGCTCGTGACTTCCAGGCCGGGCGGGGCACCTGGAGGCGTGTTGTCGACGCGGATCGTTCGCGCGTCGCAGGTTTCGCTTCCCGTGCCGTTTAGACCCTGATACTGCCCGTAGTCCTGAGTGCAGACCGAGAGGCTGTGGGCTCCGTCGGCGAGGCTGGTGGTATCCAGCGCGTAGGCGCGCCCGAAAGGACCGCCGGTCGGGCACGGCTGATAGACACGGGCGAACTCGCCGTTGACCTGAGAGGAACCGGTGTTGCAGACACCAGCAGCCTGATAGTCGATGACATCGCGCAGCGAGCCATCAACACGGAGGCGCTCAAAGCGAAGGCCCGAGCCGTTGTCGGAAGAGTTCCAGGTGACGTTCTGGGCACCGCGCACCCACTGCCCGGCAAGAAGCGGCGCCGCGGTGTTGGTGAGCGCGACCTGAGAATCCTGGTCATCGTTCAAGGTAAAAACAAAACTGTTTGCATCGGTTGCGTTGAAGTTGGAGCGATCGCAGCCGGCGGGACGCACGCACTCGAGCTCATAGACGAAACGCCAGAAGTCGACATTGCCGCCAGGCCAGACGTGCGGACCGAAGATGTTGGAGGAGGCCCACTGACCATTGCAGTTGCAAAGGCCTGCGCCCTGGGTCATCAACTGGAAGCCGTTGCCCGCAAAGTCGATGCCCCAAAAGCGAGCTCGCCAGCCGTCGTTGAACGCGTTGGGCTGGCGGGTGTAGCCGCCTGCGGTCTTGAAATGCACGTAGGGCGGGGTGTCGAAGATGACATCGCCGTATGCGCCATTCCCTGCGTTGCCGCTGGGCTGGTTCTCAGCAATCCTGAGAAAGGCATTGTTCCCGGCCGGATCCGGCGCGGGACCGCAATAGTTTTCGACGTTGAAGATGCCGCCGGGGTTCTGTGGACTGGTGGTATTTGTGGCGTAGCCGTAGCCGTTTGAGCCGTTGTTTCCGGCACAAAGGACCATCTTGTACTGGGCGGCCTGAGCAGCTGAAACCACGGTAAGGACCATGACAACGACAATCGCCAAAACGCATGGGGCTATTGGCACCAGCCGGCGGACCGGCAGGCTCGGTCGGAATGACATACCGCTCTCCTTGTTTACGTGCCCGTTTCGCCGGGCTCTTAGGGCTGGCTATGCCGCCCTTTTGCCCCTACACGGATGAGCGATGTGTCGCGCCCCCCAGGAACTAGAGCTTCGCGATTCGGGCTATACCCAGACGCTCAAACAACCCGGAGCGCTAGTTGATGCGGGATGCGACAATCATCCATTCGTTGAGAGCATCCGCAGGCCCTGCAGCGTTAGAGACAGAATCGCACGCCTTACATTCCCCCGGCCAGGTCTGGAGGATTAGAAGGTCACTGGAGGTTCTCTACATATAGCCCATATAGGCGAGCTACGTGAGGGCAGTCGATCGCAAATCCAAAGGAACCGATGGCCCGGCCTATCGGCAAATCCGCTCGCCTTCTCTTGACGCGCTAGTGAACAGATTTCCGCCCAATAGACTTCTCGTAGGTCCACCGGGAAATTTGACCCTGAGCGCACCTGTCCAGCTCTCGCGCCTCGAAGAGGATCGGCGGTACCGCGCTTCACCTTGGAAAGGCGAAGGTGGACGCAGCACAGCTTCATCCAGGCTCCCTGAATACGAGAGCGTCCTCGGGCCCCCATACACCACGATTGACCTTCGAACGTCCCGACCGTCCCGGCGATAAGCAATCGCCGCGCCAAAACCTTTCCTCGCTCCCGGCCGACCTCCAAATGCCCAAAACGACAGAGCACTATCCTTGCCATGAAGCGCCATCTGATTTACGTGAAACAACGCCCCTGGCTGACTTTTCGACCACGTCACGAGTGGCGTAGGAGGTTCGCCATATATCGGCTCAGCATGCCGCACCTGAGCACTAGTAAGACCTCCTTCATCATGGAACTCAAGAAGGCCGTTGAATTCCCCTCCCACGACACGCTTTGCGACATTCCGACAGCCGTCTCCGGACAGGTTTTCGACCCCCGCCGGCAAAAATGTCATATCCACTCGTCCAACACTACCGGCGTTCACCTTGAGCCTATGTCCGTCCCACAGCCCATGAACGGCATAAGTCACTTCGGTCGACCCGTGACTTGTGGTAAACACCACTTCACCTGGAGCCTGGGACCAGACATACAGAACATATCCGTTGCTGGCCGCCACTCGTAGCCCGCTTGGCAACTGAGCTTCGCTCGCATCAGATCCTGGCGCACTCGCCAGATAGTCGGCTCCGCGAGCCTGTCCAATAGCTAATGCCAACAAAAGTACCCCGAACGCAATGCCGAAAGACCATCGCCTGCGCTGGGCATTACCGAATGCGCGCGAGCCCAGCAGATTCAACGAGTCCTCCAAAAGTCCATGACTTTAAGCATAGCGATGATCTCCCTTACTGGAGTGGCTCACCCGGAATACACCGGCACTTCTGAATTTGGAGGCGGATTCGTCCAGTTCCAGAGGCATGGGTCTCCTGATTTCACCGGCCACTTCCATGCATTCCGTGGTCCATTAACTGTCCACCCTTCATACCACGGCGGTTCATCAGGAACAGGTGGTCGGATCGTTAGTTTCCCTCGAAACATGATGCACCCCTTATCGACAGGATACAAATGGCCGAGCGGAAAGCGTAGATACAACAGGACGAAAGTGTGGTGAGGCTGCGCTCCAGCCGCCGATCGAAACCAATCGACCTTTTCAGGTGGGTCCGACCCCCAAACATCTGCTTCCAAGACTGGCTTGCCATCTACAGACTCCCAATTGCCATAGATGTAATTGAAATAACCGTGGATATCTGCACCCCAGACCACATGCCAAGTCGGGTATTCAGGGTTGTAATGACACGGGCCAATATTGGCCCTAACGTGGTTAGGGTAAGCTGGGGGTACCTGAGGATTTTCGTATGCCCCCCCATGGATCGTACCGTTGCACATTACGAAAGCATAAGGTCTACGGAATTCACGCTGCATCGTGGGGCCACCGCTCGCAGAGGCTGTGGCTTCCGGGGCGCCAATGCGATATTCCTCCCCCCAGCCGGTTGTTGCTGACGCAGTGGCATATTCTTCTTCTTCGATTGGTTCTTCAAAGACTTCCGGCGGCGGCATTTCTACAGAATATGTTTTGAAGCCCCCCTGCCAACCCGCTCCAGCAATAACAGGGTAGATGAAGTGGCTGCCGTCGGCTCCATTTCCGCGATGAGCGACTGTCAGAGTCACCACGTTTCCATCACTCACGGCAAGGCTTGTGGGCACGCTGGTACCAATCGCGTCGCGAGCGGGGGTTGCGACAATCCCAAACGCCACGTGTTCGCCTCCGGTGTAGTACACCTCCGCAAGCTGGTCATCGACCAGTTTTAATTCCTGGCCGGATTCAAGATTCACTTCCCAGGAATAAGTTTCGGGCGCGTTGCTGTCGCGAATTGCCTCAAAGGTCATTGCCCCGTCGTAGAGCGGCCTCACGACGGTATCTGCATGACTTGAAGTATTTGCGGCTAGCGTGGCAGTTTCATCCGTGATCTCAGTTTCAGCGGCTCCGACAGCGACAGATACAGGGGTCAGCTGAAGGGGCGTCAGTCCATAGCCTTCTGTTTTTTCTCCTAATTCGCCGGGTTCTTTACATGGCGGGGTGGGTCCGGGTTCTTCTGGCCCTCCACCGTTTGCTAGTTCTTCTTCTGCTCCTTCTTCGCTCTGTTCGGACCCAGTGCTTTCTGAAGGGCATGGAGCCGTAAAGGCGGCACTTTCTAATACCTGCATCGTGACTCCCCCAGCAGGATTAGCAGCAACTGTCGTCGGCACCTGGGTCCCGGTGGCTTCTATTTCTTCTCCGACTTCTGCTACACCTAGGCCCGACGCCGTCCCTTCGTATTCTTCTTCTTCCTGAGCTTCTCCGATCAGATTCACAGGACTGGTGGCTTCCACGGCTTCAAGCGTGTCTTCGGCTTCGCTGGGGGAGATATGCCCTTCAGGATCGACGTTCATCGTCCATTTGTGTTTGGCCGTATTGCCGGCGCCGTCTGTTGCGATGAGTTCGGCCGGATGGGCACCGCCGCTGTAGGCGGCGGTGTTGACCGAGAACGTGTGGCTGAGCGAGCAGCCGCCATCTGGACAGGTCTGGCCTGAGCTTGCGACTTCTTTCCCGTCGATCATGAGCTTCAGCTGCGTCGTGCCGTAGCCGGCATCCGGGGCGCTGCCCGTGACCGCATAGCCGTCCTGTTCAACCCAGCCTTCGGGGGCTTCGACCAGGGAGCCCGAAGCGGCGAGCTGGGGGCTACCCGTGTCGCGCTGGATTTCGATCGTCTGGGTCTTGGTGGTCGTGTGGCCGGCGCCGTCTTTGGCTTTGGCGACGACCGTGTGCGTCCCGGGCGAATAGGAGCCGGAGTTGAGCGTCCATTCACGCGATAGCGAACAGCCTTCTGCTTCGCAACCGCTTGAGGAATCGACTTTGGTGCCGTCGACCGTGATTTCGGTGCTGGTGAGCCCCGACTGGGAGGTCGGCATCGCCCACTTCTCGATCCGGGGGTTTTTCAGCGATGACTCACCGCCGTCGACAGCGTAGACACGACCACCATAGAAAGCAGTTCCGCGCGGGCCTTCGAACTGGCCTGCGCCTGTGCCTTTGGAACCGAAGCCGTAGAGGTATTCGCCTGCGGGGGTGAAGACCTGAATGCGGTTGTTGCCGAATTCAGAAAGCCAGATGTTGCCTTCGGGGCCGATCGCGAGCCGGTAGGCGTATTTGAGCTGACCGGCGCTTGAGCCTTCTGCCCCCCATTCGCGGATCACCGCACCCGTGGTCGGGTTGAACTCGGCGACCTTTCCTTCCAGGCCATAGCTGGCCCAGATGTTGCCGCTGGCATCGATCG
>DATCBF010000252.1:0-14037 GCA_036512025.1 Solirubrobacterales bacterium | reverse complement strand
GAGGTTGCCGAGACCGCCTGAGGTGATGTGGGCGAGCCCGCGGACATCGACCTCGGATCGCAGCAGCTCCAGGACAGGCTTGACGTAGATCTCGGTCGGCTCGAGCAAGATGTCTCCCAGCGGTCGGCCGAGACGGTTGTCGTCGAACGGGATTCCGCCGAGCGCGCTGCGGGCGAGGGTATAGCCGTTGGAGTGCACCCCGGAAGAGGGGAGGCCAATCACGGCGTCGCCGGGGCGCACCGCCGATCCGTCGACGATCGCGTCGAGGGCGACGATGCCGAAGCAGGCTCCGGAGACGTCGGCGCCGCGGACCATCTCCCCGAGCTGCGCGAGCTCGCCGCCGGGGATCTCGATCCCGGCCAGCTCCGCGCCCCGGGCCAGGCCGACCCCGATTTCCTCGCAGACCCCCGGGTCGGCTTTGTCGATCGCGATGTAGTCGAGCATCGCCAGCGGCTCGGCGCCGACGCAGATCACGTCGTTTACGTTCATCGCCACGCAGTCGATCCCGACCGTGTCGTAGCGGCCGAGTTCCTCGGCAACCAGCAGCTTGGTCCCGACGCCGTCGGTCGAGAGCGCGATCCCGGTTCGCTCGTCGAGTCGGATCACGCTCGCGTAGTGCCCGGGCAGCGGCACCTGGCGCGAGGGCCTGCCGAGCCGAATCGCCGCCAGCGCCCGGACCAGGCCGCCGACGGCGGAATCCGCCACGCCCTGGTCGACCCCGGCCTTTGCGTAGGCGTCCGCGCTCATCGTCCCCGCAGCTTGACAAGTACCGCGGCCGCAAGGCCTGCCCGGTAAGCGGCGTAGGGCCAGAGAGCGCGATCGCGCTCGACCAGGCCGATCAGGCGCTGGGAGGCGAGGGTCGATACGAAGGAGGCGGTGACGCCGACAGCCATCGAGCGCCGCAGCTCGGGCGTAGTGCCGCGACGAGCGAGACGGGTTCCCTTGAGCGCGGTGGCGCCGACGATGATCGGCAGTGCGATCGTGCGCGAGAGCAGGTTGGCCTGGTCGCGGGAGAAGCGCCGCCAGCGTGCGGCCGCCAGGGTGACCCCGTTGCGGGAGACGCCCGGAGCCAGGGCGGCCGCCTGGGCGATCCCGAGAGCCAGGCCGTCGGCCGCCCTGGCCTCGCCGTGCCCACGACGCTGGGGCCTGGTATCGGCGACGAGCATCGCCACCGCCCCGGCCAGCAGGCCGAAGGCCGTCGCCCGTGGCCCGCCCAGGTGTCGCTCGATCGGGCGCTCGAGCTTGTAGCCGACCACCGCGGCGGGGAGGAAGGAGAGGCCGAGCACGAGCGCCCGTCGCCCGTCGAATTCGCGCAGCTCCCCGGCGATCACCCGCCGCTGACCGATCAGCAGAGCCGCCGCGGCGCCCGCGTGAAGCGCCACCTCGAAGCTCTTTCGCACCTCCGGGTCGATCGCATCCCAGTCCCATCCGGCCAGCCAGGGGACGAGGACGATGTGGGCGGAGCTGGATACCGGCAGCAGCTCCGCCGGGCCCTGGACGATGCCGAGCGCGACCGCGCGGCGGGTCGGGATACGGCCTTCCAGCGCTTCGCTCAAGCGCCGCTCGTGCCGGCCGGCTCGACCGCCGGGCCGGCTCCCTCGTCACCCGAGCCGCCGCCGCGTCGCTTGACCAGCGCGTAGACGACGAGGCCGACGATCGCCGCGGCGACGAGGTAGTCGAGCACCTGCAGGTGGTGGCGCCACTGTTCCCAGTTGTCGCCGACGGCACGGCCAATCAGAGCGAAGCCGATCACCCAGGGGATCGAGCCGAGCGCGGTCAGCCAGGTGAAACGCCAGAAGGGCATTCTCGCGAGGCCGGCCGGGAGCGAGATGAAGGCGCGGACAAGCGGCAGCAGGCGGGCGAAGAAGACGGTGGCGTCGCCGTGGCGTTTGAACCAGCCGTCGACCCAGGCGAGGCGGGCCGGGCTGATGTGGATCAACCGGTTTTTCTCCAGCAGGTCGATCCGGCCGTAGTAGCCGACCGCGTAGGTCAGCCACGATCCGACCATGTTCCCGGCAAAGCCGGCGAGCGCAACCCCGATCAGGGTCTGGTCCCCGTTGGAGACGGTAAAGCCGGCGAACAGCATCACCGCCTCGCTCGGAATCGGGATGCAGGCGCTTCCCGCAGCCATCAGCAGGAAGACCCCGGCAAGCCCGGTGTCGTTGATGACGTTGACGCAGAAGTCGACGACGGGGCCGGTGATATCGGCGTGGGGAAACGGAATCGGCATGAAGAGACCCGTGATCCTAAGACCTCAGGCTCTAAACTCGCCAGGTCCCATGCACCGGTTGAACCATCCCGTATACCGGAACCGGGCCCTGCAGGTGCTCGCCGACGCGGCCCTGCTGACGCTCGCCTTCTACCTGGCTTTCCGCCTGCGCTTTCTCGACGACCCGCACGGGCTGCCGCACCGCTACTGGGTCCTGTTCGCGCAGTCCGTCGGCTTCGTCGTTGTCGGCAAGCTGATCGTCTTCGCCGCCTTCGGGCTATACCAGAAGTGGTGGCGATACGTGAGCGGCCGCGACTTCCTCCTGATCCTCCGCGCCGTCGCCGTCTCCACCGGCATCCTCATCATCGCCTTCGCCGTCCTGCAGCCGTTCAAGCACAGCCTGCCGCGCTCGGTGATCGTGATGGACTTCGTCCTGACGATGCTGCTGATCGCCGGCGCCCGCCTCGCGGTGCGGCTGATCGTCGAACGCCCCTCACGCGGGGATCGGGTCCCCAAGCGCGAGGTGCTGGTGATCGGCGCCGGCTCCGGCGGGCAGATGGTGGTCCGCGAGCTGCAGCTCAACCCCAACCTCGGCTCGACAGCGATCGGCTTCATCGACGACGATCCGCGCAAGCGCGGGATGCGGATGCTGGGGCTGAAGGTGCTGGGCTCGACCAAGCAGATCGCGACGATCCTCGACGAGACCGCGCCCGACGAGGTCGTGATCGCGATTCCCTCGGCTCCCGGGACCCTGCGCGGCAAGGTCGTCGCCGCCTGCCGCGAGCGCGAGATCCGCGTCCGCACTTTGCCGACCGTCTTCGAGCTGCTGCGCGGTGGCGTCCAGCTCAACAAGCAGCTGCGCGAGGTCCGGGTCGAGGACGTGCTCGGGCGCGAACCGATCGTGGTCGAGCTCGACCGGGTTGGCGCCTACCTGCGTGACCGCATCGTCCTCGTCACCGGCGCCGGTGGCTCGATCGGATCCGAGCTCTGCCGCCAGATCGCCCGCGTGCAGCCGCGGCTGCTGGTGATGCTCGACCACGCCGAGGACAACCTCTTCGAAATCGACCGCGAGATGGTTGAGGAGCGTCACTGCACCAACGTCGAGTCGGTGCTCGCCGATTGCAAGGAGCCGCACCGGATGCTGGAGGTGATGCAGCGCTTCAAGCCCAGCGTCGTCTTCCATGCAGCCGCCTACAAGCACGTGCCGCTGATGGAGGCCAACCCACTGGAGGCGGTTCGCAACAACGCGATCGCGACCCGGATCACGGCCGAGACTGCCGCCGCCTCCAAGGTCGAGCGCTTCGTCCTCATCTCCACCGACAAGGCGGTCAACCCGCAGACGGTGATGGGCGCCTCGAAGGCGATGGCGGAGTGGATCGTCGAGTCGGCCGGCCATAAACACCCTGGCACCCGCTTTGCCAGTGTCCGCTTCGGCAACGTCCTCGCGTCTTCTGGAAGCGTGGTGCCGATCTTCCGCGGCCAGATCGAGCGCGGTGGCCCGGTCACCGTCACCCATCCGGAGATGACCCGCTACTTCATGACCATCCCCGAGGCGGTGCAGCTGGTGATCCGCGCCGGCGACATCGGCGCCGGCAAGGGCGAGGTCTTCGTCCTCGACATGGGCGAGCCGGTCAAGATCGTCGACCTCGCCCACAACATGATCCGCCTCGCCGGCTATGAGCCCGAGGCCGACATCGCGGTCGAGTTCACCAAGCCGCGGGCGGGCGAGAAGCTGCACGAGGAGCTCTTCGGCAAGGCCGAGTCCGAACAGCCGACCGCCGCAAAACGCATCCACCGCGCCGTCCGCGACGTGCCCCTCGACCCCGAATGGGTCGACTCGACCCTGAACGCGCTCGAGCATCTGGTGCTGGCCGGCGACGAGGCCAATCTGGCGGAGCGGGTGGTCGGGATGATCACCGCGCCAAGCGACGACGCGGCGACGGTCGTCTACGACGAGTAGCCTCTCGCAGCCCCTCTGTGCAGCTGATCGAAAAAATCGGTGCCTTTGCCGGCCTCGCCTCATTCCTTGGCCTGGCCTTCTTTGCCCTGCTGTCGTTCACGCAGGCCCGCGACATCCGTCGCCTGCGTGAATGGGCCGGCTCCGCCCCCGAGCGCGATGCCGAGCGCAAGGAGTCGACCTCGGCGGTCGCCGCCCAGCGAGCCGAGGAGCTGCGCCAGCTGGAGGAGTCGCGCACGGCCGAGCGCGACGCGGTGGACCTGCGCGAGGAGCGGCGCCAACGCCGGGAGGCGGGGTTGCCCGAACTCACACGCGGGGAGCGGGCGCGCGATTTCCTCTCTGCCGGCGGGCGACTGGCCGAGCCCCGCTACCTGGTCGCGATCTTCATCGCGGTGGTCCTGATCGGCGGCGGCGTCGCCTACGCGGTCACCCAGGGCGGCAGCGACGGTGGCTCTGGCGGGAAGAGCGCCGCCGCCGGCCACGGCGGAGAAATTGAAGTGACCGTGCTCAACGGCACCGCCGTTCCCGGCCTTGCCGCCCGCTATGGGAACAAGGTGGAGCGCAAGGGCTTCAAGCTCGGCGCCGTCACCAACAGCAGCTCCAGCTTCGTCGACAGCGTCGTCATGTACAAGCCGGGACACGCCTCCGAAGGCCACCGCGTGGCCAAGATGCTCGATATCGCCAAGGTTCAGGAGATGTCCTCGGAGATCAGCTCGGTCTCGGCCGGGGCGCCTGTCGCCGTGATCGTCGGCGAGGACAATGCCTCGTCGTCGAGCTAGCGCGGCCGGACTGGTCTTCGCGCTTCTCGTCGTCGCCACCGTTGCGGCTTTTGCCTGGTCGCAGCGGCTCAAGCGCGACCCGCTGGTTCTCGACCGAGCGACGTTTGTCCCCGTCCCGCGCCTCCACCCACACGCCCCGCCGGTCCACGGCTTCACCCCCAACGGCGACTGCCGCTACGATCGCGAGCGGATCCGCTTCCGTGTCACCCGGTCCGACGATGCCACCGTCCAGGTGGTCAAGCCCGGCGGCAAGGTGGTGATCACGCTTGTCCGCGACCGCTTCCTCAAGCGCTACCACTTCTTCACCTTCTACTGGGACGGCCGCAGCCGCGACGATGGCATCGCCCCGCCCGGCCGCTACAAGCTGCGAGTGAAGCTGCTGGGGCAGGAACGGAACCTGGTCCCGCCGGGCGTGATCCACCTGCACCGGGCGCCGGCAGAACCTGCGGCCGGCTGCAAGCGGGCCGGGGGGAGCAAGCCTTGAGCGACTTCCTCGCTGCCGCCGGCGTCCTGGCCGCAGCCGCGGCGAGCGTCGGCTCGATCTTGGTCCCGCCGGGCCGGCTGCGCTCGCTTGCGATGCTGGCGGCGATCGCCCTGCTCCCGGCCCTGATCCTCGGCGACCAGTGGCACACGACCCAGATCGTCGACCTCCGCCACCACGCCGATCGCCTCGTCGCCCTCGGGATCGCGGGCCTCGCCGCAACCGTGGCTCTGGCCCTCGTCTTCCGCCGCCGGCCGATCCTGCTGCCGCTGGCTATCGTCGCTGCCTTGCCCTTCCGCATACCCTTGGAAGCAGGCGGCGACACGGCCAACCTCTTGGTCCCGCTCTACTTGGTGATCGCCGCGGGTGTTCTCGCCACAGCGCTTCGAGATTGGAATGGGACTCGGGCGGATGCGTCGGCCACCGCATCCGCCGGGCCGCTTGTTTGGCTGCCGCGCGTCCTTGCTGCCGCGGTGGTCCTCTACGCCCTGCAGACCCTCTACTCGCCTGACTTTTCGAAGGGGCTTCAGAACGTCTGCTTCTTCCTTGTCCCGTTCACAGTGGCGTACGGGTTGCTGCGCGACGTCAAGTGGGACAAGCGGCTGCTCGCCTACGTGCTCGCGGTGGTTGCCGCCGAGGCCCTCGCCTTCGTCTTGATCGGCTCGGTCGAGTACGTCACCCGCAGCCTCTTCTGGAACGACCAGGTGATCCGCTCCAACGAATTCCACACCTACTTCCGGGTCAACTCGGTCTTCTGGGACCCCAACATTTACGGGCGCTACCTGGCCCTGGTGATCGTGGTCGCGATGACGGTGCTGCTGTGGATGAAGGAGCGCCGGACCTTTGCCTTGCTGACCATGCTCGTCGCCGTCCTCTGGATCGGCCTGGCGCAGACGTTCTCGCAGTCGAGCTTCATCGCCCTGCTGGCCGGCCTCGCGGTGCTGGCCGCCCTGCGCTGGAGCTGGCGCTGGACACTGGGCGCGGCGGTGGTCGGAGCGATCGGGGCGGTTCTCGTCGTCACCCTGGTCGGCGGCTCCGGCAAGGTCAACTTCTCGCGGCTCAACATCGACACAAGCGGCCGCGCCAACCTCGTCTCCGGCGGCCTCGACCTGTTCGGCGAACGCCCGATCTGGGGCTACGGCTCCGGCGCCTTCCAGCATGCCTACCGCGACCACGCCGCCAACCAGGACGCCCCGGTCTCGATCTCCCACACCGAGCCGATCACAGTCGCATCAGAGCAGGGCCTGATCGGCCTCGCGGCTTACATCGCGCTGATCGCGACAGCGTTGTGGACGATGGCCAGCGGCCTCGGTCCCCTGATGCCTGGCCTGGCGGGGTCTCGCCCGGGACAGGCCCCGCGCGCCTACCTCGCAGCTCGGGCGGCAGTTCTCGCAGCCTTTGTGGCTCTTTTAGTCCACACCATGGCCTACGCCGGCTTCTTCGAGGACCCGATCACCTGGGTCCTGCTTGCGGTCGGCGGCTCGCTCGCGGCAGCCCCGGCGGTCCGCGACCCGGCGTAGGGTCAGCGGCGTGTCGGGCTACCTTCGCCGCCTCGCGACGACCGGCGCCGCCTACACGGCGGCGAGCATCGTCTCGAAGCTGATCGCGGTCGCCCTGCTGCCGCTCTACAAGCGCTACCTGACCCCGGCCGACTACGGCGCGGCCGAGGTGATGTTCGCCGCCGTCGTCTCCGCCAGCATCGTCGTCCGCCTCGGCACGATCGAGGCCCTGCTGCGCTTCTACTACAAGGACGGCGAGGATCCCGACCGCGTCGTCGCCACCTCCTTCGCGGCGCTGTTCTGGGTCGCCACTGCGGCGGCGCTGATCGCCCTGCCCTTCGCCGGCCAGATCTCCGATGCGCTGCTCGACCCCAAGACCGCGGCCGAAGTGGGGCAGATGGCCGAGCTGGCGCGGATCTCGATCGGGGGCCTCTGGGTGCTGACGATGTTCGAGTACCTGCTGACCCTGTTCCGGCTCGAGGAGCGTGCCCGCGCCTTTTTCCTGACCACGATCGTCAACGTCCTGGTCACGATCGGCCTGACCGTGGTGCTGGTGGTCGGCCAGGGCGAGGGAGCGCGCGGGCTGCTGCTCGGCAGCTATGCCAGCGGCGCCGTTTTCGTCCTCGGCCTGATCTTCGTCCACCGCCGCCGGCTCTCGCTCTGGATCGACCGGGAGCTGTTGGCGCGGCTGATGCGCTTCGGGCTGCCGACGATGCCGGCTGAGCTCTCGCTCTATCTGCTCAACTTTGTCGACCGCATCATCATCGTCCGCTCCGCCGGCCTGGCTGAGGCCGGGCTCTACTCGCTGGCGGTCAAGTTCGCCCAGGCCGTCAATGTCTTGGTCCGCGGCTTCCAGCTCGCCTGGCCGCCGCTCGCTTACTCGATCCGCGACGACGACGAGGCCCGCGGCGCCTACGCCGTGATCGTCACCTGGTTCGTCGCCGGCTGCGCCTTCGTCGTCACCGGCATGTGGCTGCTCTCACGCTGGATCGTCCGCGCCCTTGCCGCCCCCGAGTTCTTTGGTTCCTACAAGGCGATCGGCTTGATTGCCACCGCCGTCACCCTCTACGCTCTATACCTCGTCCTGGTTGTCATCCTCGGCCGCACCGGCCGCACCGGCTTCAACTTCCCGGCGACGATCGCGGCGCTGGTCGTCAACGTCGTCCTCAACCTGCTGCTGGTCCCCCCGCTGGGGATCGTCGGCGCCGGCCTCGCCCTGGTCGCCTCCTACCTCGTGGTCCTGGCGCTGATGTACGGGTTCACCCAGCGCCTCTTCCCGGTTCCGTACCAGTGGGGTCGACTGATTCGTCTCGTCCTTGTCTCCTCGGCCCTGGTCGGGGCAGGGGAGCTGCTGCTGCCGACCGAGGGAGCGGCAGGGTTGCTCGCCCGCGCGGCGCTCTGGCTGTTCTACCCGTTGGCGCTCCTCGCGGTCGGCTTCTTCACCAAGGCGGAGAGGGAGGGGCTTGCCCAGCTCCGCCACCCCCGCCAGGTCCTCACGGTCCAGCTCGCGCGCTGGCGGGAGTCGACGGTGGTGGGCGGCGCGATCCCGGAGACCTACGAGGCAGAGCTAATGGACGAAGACGCCAGGCTTTAACCAGCCCTTTGACACACGCGCGTGTAGCGAAATCGCTCAAGCCGATTGCACCGCTGAAATGACTCGAAGATTCGACCTTGTCGATGTCGTCGACGTCCTCCCTCTTGAGGGTCTCTGGATCCCGTGAATTTTTCCGACGGCGCCGTCATAGACGTTGGTTTGGAGGGCGTTTTCAGTCCAGATGGGATCTTTGCTCCCGTGTTGGAAGATCGAAAGTGCTTCGAGCGGGTCCGGGTAAATCCGGAGGCAGGGGTGGTCGAATGGCCTGGAGAACTCGACCTCGACTCTGAGGCGATGTACGGCAAATTCAAACCCGCCTCCGGCCGAGACTACGAGCGCCGGATCGTCAGAGAGCCACCGCTCTCACCCGCTTGATCCCTTCACTTTGTCTCTGACCCCCTTCCCAATACTGGGGAAAAGCGCCTGGCGGGCGTGGGCGCGGTAGACGTCGGCGGGTTGGCCGGGGATCACCATCGCGGCGAGGGCGCGAAGGGTGTAGGACCAGGCGGTGAGCACTCGCACGGCGAGCGCTGCCGAGAACGAGTGGTGCTTGCGCATGTAGAGGTCGCGGTTGCGGTGGAATTCGACGATCCGCGGCAGGCCGGCCGCGAGGTCGGTGGAGAGCTGGTCGTGGTGGATTGCCTCCGCTGTCGGGACGTAGAGGCTGTGCCGGCCGCAGTCGGTCAGGCGCTTGGCGAAGTCACACTCGTCGTAATAGACGAAGAAGTCGGGGTCGAGGTAGTCGACTTCTGCCGCCGCCGTGCGGCGGACGAGGAGGGCGCTGGACTGGGCCCAGTCGACTCCGCGGGTCCGCGATCCCTTGTTCTGCACGGTGAGGAGGCGGTGCAGAAAGAGCGCCCCGGCCAGTGCTGTCCCAACCCCCGGGAAGCGCCAGGCGCAGGGGACCGGGCTGCCTTTTGAGTCGAGCAACTGCGCCCCGGCGAGGGCCGCTTCCGGGTCCGCGTCGAGCGCCGCCACGAGCGCCTGCGCCGCCCCGGGGCGCAGCTCGGAATCCTCATTGAGGAGGAGGCAGTAGCGACCGCTCGCCTCTTTCATCAGGGCCGAGTCGTTCTCCGCCTTGCCGACCCTTCGCTTGAGCGCGATCAGGCGGATCTGGCCATCGCGCCGGCGCACCGCCTCGGCCGAGCCGTCCTCGGAGGCGTTGTCGAGGACGAGGATCTCGTGCTCGACCCCGGCCGGGTGATTGCGCTCGATCGCGTCGAGGCAGGCCAACAGGTAGTCGCGGCCGTTCGTGTTCACGACGCAGTAGGAGAGCGTGGGCGCCACGCAGGTCACGATAATCGCCAGCGATGCGGGTACAGCTCGTCGATCCCTCGGCCTTCACGCCGCCCTACGACCGCGCCCTCGCCGCGGCACTCGCCGGCGCCGGCGCCGAGGTCGAGCTGCTGACCAGCCACTTTCTCTACGGGCCGGTGCCCGAGGCCGAGGGCTTTCGGGTGCGCGAGAGCTTCTACCGTCGCAGCGCCGGCCGCGGCCTCGACGCCCCTGCCCGCCGGGCTTTCAAGCTCGCCGAGCACCTGCCGGACATGCTGCGCTTCCGTCGTGACGCCGACGCCGATGTCATCCACTACCAGTGGCTGACGGTGCCGAAGCTGGACCCCCTGCTGCTGCCGTCTTCGCGGCCGCGGGTGATGACGGCGCACTACGTGCTGCCGCCAAGGCCGAGTAGCCGGCAGCTGGCGACCGCCCGCCGTGTCTTCGGCTCAATGGACGCCGTCGTCGCTCACTCCGAGCACGGCGCCGCTCGTCTGCGCGACGAGGTCGGCCTCGATCGGGCCCGGGTCCGAGTCATCCCCCACGGCGCTTTCGACTATCTCACGCGCCTGGCAGAGGAGAAGCCGCTGCCCGTTGAGCTGGAGGGCGCGGAGGGGCCGGTGATCCTCTTTTTCGGCCTGCTGCGTCCCTACAAGGGACTCGACACTCTGCTGCAGGCCTTCCGCGAGGTCGAGGGAGCGGAGCTGTGGATCGTCGGCAACCCGCGTATGGACGTCGAGCCGCTGCGGCGCCCGGCGGCCGAGGCGCCCGGCCGCGTCCGTTTTCTCACCCGCTTCGTCGAGGACGCCGAGATCCCGGCGATCTTTCGCCGCGCCGATGTTCTCGTCCTCCCCTACCGCGACATCGAGCAGTCCGGGGTTCTCTACACCGGCCTCGCCTTCGGCAAGCCGATGGTCCTGACCGACGTCGGCGGCTTTCCCGAGTTGGGTGAGCAGGGGATCGCCCGGGTAGTCCAGCGCGAGGATCCTGCCGCGCTCGGCGCCGCGCTGGGCACGCTGGTGACAGATGTAGGCGCCCGCGAGCAGCTGGCGACCGCCGCCCGCGTTGCCGCGACCGGCCCCTACTCCTGGGACACGGTCGCCCGCCAGACGCTCGACCTCTACGAGGAGCTGCGGGAGGCTTCGCCGTGATCGCCGCCGCCGTCTTCTGGGTCAGCGCCGGGCTGATCGTCTACACCCACCTCGGCTACCCGCTCGTCCTGCGCGCCTTGGTTTCCCTGCGCCGCAAGCCGACCCTCTCCCATCCCGCCGCCTGGGAGGAGCCGCCGCGCGTCTCGCTGATCGTCGCCGCCTACGACGAGGAGGAGGTGATCGCGGCCAAGGTCGCCAACGCGCTCGCGCTCGACTATCCGCGCGAGCTGCTCGAGATCGTCGTCGCCTCCGATGGCTCTTCCGACGCGACGGTCGAGCGCGCCCGCGCCGCCGGCGCCGACCTCGTCCTCGACCTGCCTCGCGGCGGCAAGATCGCCGCCCAGAACGCCGCCGCCGAACAGGCGAGCGGCGAGATCCTCGCCTTCTCCGACGCCAACAGCGAGTGGCGCCCCGACGCGCTCCGCCACCTGGTCGAGCCCTTCGCCGACCCCGCGATCGGCTATGCCTGCGGCCAGGTGCGCTTCCTCGACGCCGGCGGTGACAACCTCGAGGGGGCCTACTGGCGCTACGAGATGGCGGTGCGGGAGATGGAGTCGGCGCTGGCCGGCGTCACCGGCGGAAACGGCGCGATCTACGCGGTGCGCGGCAGCGCCTACATCCCACTCAAGCCCTCCGGCAGCCACGACCTCTCGCTCCCCTTCGCCCTCGCCAAGCGTGACCTGCACGCGCTCTACGTGCCCTGGGCCGCGGCCGAGGAGAAGATGGTCCCGACCCTGGAGGGCGAGTTCGCCCGCAAGCGACGGATGATGGTCGGCATCTGGGACATAGTCGTCGGCGAGGGGATGCTCTCGCCACGCGGCTACTCGCCGCTCTATGCCTTTGAGCTCGCCTCGCACCGGCTGCTGCGCTACCTGACCCCGTTCCTGCACCTGCTCGCTTTCGCCGCCAACATCGCCTTGCTCGGCAATGGCTGGGTCTACACGGCGACCTTCGAGCTGCAGCTCCTGCTCGTGGTCGCCGCAGTGCTGGGCAGGTGGTCTTCCTTCGCGCCCCTGCGCATCGCCCGCTACTACGCGATGACGACCGCCTCGATCGCCGCCGGCCTCTGGGACCGTGCCCGCAACGGAGCGCCGAGCGCCTGGGAGAAGGCGGAGGGGACCCGATGAGCCGCGCCTTCGATCTGGCCATTGCCCTGCTGGCGCTGGCGATTCTCTCTCCGGTCCTGCTGGTCGCGGCGATCGCGATCCGCCTCGGCAGTCGGGGGCCGATCGTCTACCGCCAGCTCCGGGTCGGCCTCGACGGCCGCGAGTTCGAGATGCTGAAGCTGCGGACGATGGTCGAGGGGTCCGACCCGGTCGGGGTCGGCGCCGTCGTCTACCGCGACGATCCGCGGGTCACCCGGGCCGGCCGCATCCTGCGCCGCACATCGCTCGACGAGATCCCCAACCTGGTCAACGTCCTGCGTGGCGAGATGGCGATCGTCGGGCCGCGGCCGACGATCCCGGCCCAGGTGGCGGACTACACCCCGCACCAGAGCCGTCGCCACGAGGTCCGTCCCGGCATCACCGGCTGGGCCCAGGTCCAGGGTCGCGCCGGCATCCCCTGGGAGGAGCGAATCGAGCTCGATGTCCACTACGTGGACCACCGCAGCGCGCTGTTGGACGCCCGCATCCTGTTCAAGACCCTGTGGCTGCTGGTAACCGGCCACGGCCTGGCGCCCGACTAGGGTTCCCACGATGAGCGATCGACCCGCCGTCAGCCTGCGCCGCTTCGAGCCCGACGACGCCCTCGCCGTGCACCGCTGGTTCAACAACCCCGAGGCGACCAAGACCTTGATGGAGCAGCGCGACGGCTTCTCCGTCGAGCAGGCCGAGGGCTGGGCCCAGCGGGCTATGGACGATTCCGGCGAGGATCGCAAGTTCGCGATCGTGGTCGAGGGATACGCCGAGCCGGTCGGCTTCACCGCCCTCTATGGGCTCTTTCGCCAGACTGCTCCCGAGCTCGGGGCGCTGATCGGCGACGATGTCAGGGGCAAGGGCGTGGGACGGCGGGCGGAGGCGCTGACCATCGCCAAGGCCTTCGACGAGTTCGGCGCCCACCGCGTCTACGGTCGTATCCCGGCCCGCAACGAAGTCGCGAAGCGGACCGTGGCCAGCCTCGGCTGGAAGTACGAGGGGACGATGCGCGCGCATCTGCGCCGCGAGGGTGAGGCGGCAGACGACTGCGAGGTCTGGGGAGTCCTGCCCGCGGAGTTCCGCGCCGCCGCCGCCGACCTCCTGTGAGCGTCCGGGCCGAGTTGCTGGCGGATCGCGGCGAGGCGGCCGCGGGCGAGGCGTTCTTCCGCTCGCGGCCGTTCTTCGACGCCGAAGGGGTGACCCACACCCTCCGAATCGAGTCCGGCGCGGGGGAGCTGTCGGCGCCGCTGATCGTCCGCCAGATCGGCGCCGGGCCCGAGCGCGACGCGATCTCCCCCTACGGCTACCCTGGTCTGCGGGCCACGTCCGCCGACCGCCTCGACCCCGCCTCGGTCGACTTCTCCGCGACCGGAATCGTCAGCGCCTTCATCCGCCACAGCCTTGGCGACCCGCCGCTGGCCGCCGCCACCGCGCGCAACGTCGTCCAGATCGCCGACCCGTCCCTCCCTCGCAAGAGCCGGATGAGCGATCGCCAGCAGATCCGCAAGAACCTGCGCCGCGGCTACGAGCTGAGGATCGTCCCCGGCCCCGAGGCCACCACCGCCGATCGCGCCGGTTTCCTGGCCGCCTACGAACAGACGATGGTACGCGCCAAAGCCGCCGAGCGCTACTTCTTCGGCGCTCCCTACTTCGACCGCGTGCTCGAAGCGGCGGGCACCTGGCTTGCCCTGGCCCATGCCCCGGGCGGCGAGATCGCCGCCGCCTCGATCGCCGCCCGCAGCGACGGCGTCCTCCACTACTACCTGAGCGGCAGCGCCGACACCCACCTCCGCGACTCGCCGATGAAGAACATCATCGAGGCCCTGATCGACCTCGCCGCCGAGCTGGGCCTCCCCCTGAATCTCGGCGGCGGCATAGCCAGAGGCGACCGCCTCGAGGAGTTCAAGCAGGGCTTCGCCAATAGAGAACAGCCCTGGCACACCTCAGAACTGATCT
>DATCBF010000251.1:0-2699 GCA_036512025.1 Solirubrobacterales bacterium | reverse complement strand
GACGAGTGACCGTGGAAGAACCGCTGGCCGGGGATCCCGAGATGGGGGACCCGGTCGATCTGGTCGTCATGGTGCTGCTGCGCGAAGCGGTCCGACGCGCGTTGAGTGATGTGGAGAAAGAGGCACGGGGCCTCGATGCCTCGTGGCAAGCTGGGGCCGCCGAGACGGCGCAAGTACGCCTCTGGCTGGCCGAACTCGGCGAACCGGAAACAGCGCGCACCGCGGCCGATCGATTGGTAGCGTGGCTGTCGCAGCGCGAGAATCGAGAGGCATGACAAAGGTGGCATGGCGCACATAGGCGACAACACAGTGAGCGTGATCGAAGAGGTGGCAGATCCTGCCCCCGGCACTGACGCGGCCATCGTGCGCCTTGCCGATGAGACGCTTCCGCCCGGCGTCTCGCAGATCGACTTCGACGCCGCGCTGGCGGCAGGCCGCGAGAAGGGTCACCTCACCCAGGACGAACTCATCGATGCACTCCACTCAGTTGAACTGACACCCGAAGTGCTGGCCGCCCTGTTGGCGCGCATCAACGCCGAGGGAGTTGCGTTGGTCGATGACGAGGAAGACGATCTCCCACCGGAACCGGAATCGGCGGCCCGGCTGAACCGAGCGGCCGTCGCGCGCAACGGCGCTCGCAGGGACAGCAACGGCAAGCGGGCGACCAGCTCGTCGGAGTCTTCGGGTAGTGCCGAAGATCCGGTGCACACGTACCTCAAGGAGATCGGCCGTGTGCCGCTTCTCAACGCCGAGCTCGAGGTGGAGATTGCCCAGGCAATTGAGGTCGGGAACGAAGCGGCGGCCCGCTTGGTGGCTCACGAGCGGGCCGAAGCCGGCGAAGGGCCGGCCTCCGAGCTGCTGGACGGTGCGGCGCAGACCCGCTGCCGGCGACTGGTGCGCAAGGGGCAGCGGTCCAAGGACGAGCTCATCGAGGCGAACCTGCGCCTGGTCGTGTCCATCGCCAAGCGCTATCGCAACCGGGGTTTGGCTTTCCTCGATCTGATCCAAGAAGGCAACCTCGGACTGATGCGCGCCGTGGACAAGTTCGACCACACCAAGGGCTTCAAGTTCTCCACCTATGCGACCTGGTGGATTCGCCAGGCGATCACGCGGGCCATTGCTGATCAGGCCCGTACCATTCGAATCCCGGTCCACATGGTCGAGACCATCAACAAGGTGGTGTGGGCCCAACGTCAGCTCCTGCAAGAACTCGGTCGCGAGCCGACAGTCGAAGAGGTTTCGACCCGCGTCGAGTTCCCCATCGACCGCATCAGGGAGATTCTGCGGATCAATCAGGACACCGTCTCACTGGAGCAACCGGTCGGTGACGAAGACGACTTCAGTCTCTCCGACCTGATTGAGGACAGAGGCGCAGTCGTCCCCGATGATGCGGCCACCCGGGCTCTCCTTGACGAAGCCGTCCGCGAGGCGTTAGGACATCTCTCCGAGCGCGAGCAAGATGTTGTGCGCCTCCGCTTCGGGCTTGACGACGGCAAGATTCGCACGCTCGAAGAAGTTGGTCGGGAATTCGGCGTGACCCGGGAGCGGGTCCGCCAGATTGAGTCCAAGACCTTGGCCAAGTTGCGTCGCCCCGATGCGGCGCACCTCCTCCGGGACTATCTCGAAGAGTCCTGACCCGCAGGTTGCGCCCCAGTGATCGGTGGGATCCGATCCGACCCACCCCGCACCGCTGATAACGTTCCCACGCTGAAGTGACGTCCTTCCGGGGTAGCTCAATGGCAGAGCGAGCGGCTGTTAACCGCTAGGTTGAGAGTTCGAGTCTCTCCCCCGGAGCTTTCGTCGTCGAGATCGCTGGTCGGCGGTGGTATGGATAGGACCTCACCTTCAGCCTCATCGTCGGCGTGCGCGCTACGTGCGCGCTACGTGCGCGATCTCCGTCAAACGCGATCCCGATTGGGATGACGTTTCCTCCATCCGTATAGGGATTCAGAGCCTGAGCCAGTAGGGCGTCGCGCTCCTCGCTGGCGTGCTCGTAGCGCACCACCATGGCCACGGACTTCCAGCCACCGCGGCTCATTATCTCTTTGGTGCTCGCACCGGTTGAGGCGAACATAGTGGCGGCGAAATGGCGGAGGTCGTGAAAGCGCACCCAGGCAGCCCGGCCTTTTTGCGTGCGGCCTGCGGCCGCCCTTGACCGCTGCGGGTTATTGGCTCAGGACCCCGGTCCCCGAACTGCGGATCACCCTTGTCACCCTGCCCCCGTACGGCACATAGGGGATGCTTCCCGGTCAACCCAGACTTGGTTGCATCGGGCCGATAACCGATGACTTATTTCTCCATCCGGCGTCAGAGAATGAGAGGCTCCGCGAGTATTGGAGGAAGAGCAAATGAGGAAACTTATCGAATCAACCCACGTCTCTTTGGGTGGGGAAATTGGGTCGATCGGGAACTGGGCCTTCCCATACCTCGATGAGGAACACCAGGACTACGCCAATCGGTTGCTGTTTGCAGCGGACGCACTCCTGCTAGGCCGGTTGACGTACGAAGGGTTGTCAGCGGCATACCCCACAATGAGCGGCGGCGAATCCAAAGTATTTGGCGACTTCATCGAACGCATGAACAGCATTCCTAAGTACGTGGCATCGACCACTCTTCGAGAGGCAACCTGGAATGCCACCGTCATTGACGGAGACGTGGCCTCGTTTGTCGCCGATCTGAAACAACAGCCCGGTGGCAAC
>DATCBF010000250.1:0-9520 GCA_036512025.1 Solirubrobacterales bacterium | reverse complement strand
TCGTCGCTCATCACCAGCTCGGGTTGCTCCCCCGAGATCGACCCGAGCCGCGTCGCAATCGCCCGCGCGTGATCCTGATCGGAGGCGATGACCAGGCCGCCAGCGTCAGGGTGCCCGCCTGCGCGCACTTCGCTCAGCCGGGCATCGCCGTCGCGCAGCACCTCGTCCATCCACTCGCCTTCCGGGCTGAGCGCCGTCCGCAGGCGCCGAGCCGCCTCCACCGCCGGCAAGGCAAGGTCGAAGTCGGCGCTGCGCAGCCGCCCGTCCGAGAGCCACTCCATCTCGCCGTCATAGGGCAGGAAGGTGATCGGGCGGCACACCCGGTCGACCAACGCCTGCGGATAGCCGTAGGCGTAGTCGGCCCGACTGAGGCCGTCCTCGTCGTAGGTGACCCAGGGAATGGCCGAGTTGTCGGAGCGGAAGGGCGTGCCCGAGAGAAGCAGCCGGAAGCGGGCGCCGTCGAAGGCCCTGCGGGTTTGCAGGCCCCAGGCGGCCAGATCGCCCATGTGGTGCGGCTCGTCGGCGATCAGCAGGGTCGGCCGGCGGCCAGCGGCCAGCCGGTGCGTATCCGGACCGGCCGCGATCGTCTGGTAAGTCACGGCGACGCCGTGGAAGTCGGCCGACTCCGGCCCGTCCGAATTTGGCCTGTTCGGCTCAAGGTCGATGCCATAGCGGCCGGCGTCGGCGGCCCATTGGCGGCAGATGTGGGTGGTCGGGCCGGCCACGACAACGCGCGAGACGAACTTGGCGCTCAGCATCCGGTGGGCGATGTGCAGGCCGAAAGTGGTCTTGCCGGCCGCCGGCGTAGCCGAGGCCAAGAAGCTGGTGGCCGAGTGCGCCCGCACGGCCTCGGTCGCCTTCTCCTGCCACGAGCGGAGAGGTCGGGCATCGGGCCAGTCCGGAAGCGATCGGGCAGGCCCCCTGCCGCCGATCAGGTGCTGAGAGGCGTCGTACAAGGGCGGGCCACAATAGGGTCGCCCGCGGTCGGAGTCACCGCCTGCGTGAGGATACGGTCAGGCGGGCTGCCACAGCTCGATCCGGTTGCCCTCGGGATCGGTGACCCAGCCGAATCGGCCGACACCCTCCATGTCCTGCGTCTCTTTAGCCACATCGGCTCCCTTGGCGCGCAGTTGTGCGAGCATCGCATCCAGGTTGCGGACCCGGAAGTTGATCATGGCCTGCTGGGCACGGGACCCGAAGTAGTCGGTTTCGGACTCGAACGTCGCGAATACCGTCGGCCCGTCTTCCTGACGCCACAGGCCGTTCTCATCGGCGTCCAAGCCCAGGCAATCGCGATACCACGCGCCCAGGGCCACCGGGTCGGCGGCTCGCATGAAGTATCCACCGATTCCAAGCACACGTTCCATGTCCCCATCTTTTCAGGACGGCGATCTGGTGGGCTGGCGCCACGCCATCGTCCGCTCACCGCTCGATCCGGACCGGCCGCACCTACTTGCGGTGGCTTAATGCCGGTTCGTGTGTCGAGTCGACGACCTTTGATCGCAGGTAGGCGACGTCGCGGAGCGTGAGGCCTGCTTCGTACCCCTTCCACTCCACAGGATCCTGTCCGGGGTCGGCGAGCACGACGCGTTCGCCGAGGGAAATCGAGGTCTTCGGATCGAAGATGAGTTCGACCCGAAATCCCCGCCCGTAGGAGTAGCTGATCGCGTAGCCGGTACGTCCGACAAGGTCTGTGGCATCGCGCTTGAGCCCGACCCCGGGCAGTTCGGCCAGGGCGTTGAACGCTGCCGCCCGCAGCGCCGGGGACGCGTTCGGATGACTGAGGAGCCCCCCGAGGTCTTCGATCGTTTCCTGGGTGCCTAGCGGCTTGCCCGGTTCGTCTGAGACTCCTGGAGCCTCGTGGTTCTGGATCACGAGGCGGAGCTCCTCGGGATCTGTCGGGACGCCCGAGAGGTCTGGGTAAACGAGTTCGGGATTCGTCGTGCCATTTTTCGGCCTCGGGCGTTCGACATCGAGGACTCCGCGGCGCATTTCGAGAAACCGCTCGCCCGATCCGCTCGACAGGCGCTGAAGTTCTGCCTGGCGAGCGGGTTCGAAGGCGCTCGGAAGGGGCGATCCTGCCTCTTCCCAGCGGCTCAGTTCGGTGCGCGACAGGAATCGGGGGGCGCCGATCCTCTGGCGGGTGCGATTGCCACCTTCCGGGGAGATCCACCACTCGCTTACGGACGGAATGAGGGCCGAGAATCCGCCGGGCCGGGTGGCCCTGCCCTCGGGGATTTCATAGCTACCGGGGTACCAGCCTTTAAATTCAAGTTCCTTCATCTTCGTGAAGTAGTACTGCCCCGGTCCGGCCTGCAGCGTAGGCGCGCTTTCGCCCGAAGCTGCGACCGCGGCAGTCTGGTGTAGGACCTCGGCGACGGCGGGTTCAGCGCTGGGCCCGGAGCTGAGCAGGACGACGACGACGATCGCAGCCAGGGCTCCGACGCTCGTGACTGCCAACAGCGGTCGGCGGTGCGAGCGCCGAGGAGCGCTCGGCATAGGCGGGGACGCCCCCTCGAGCTTCAGCTCCAGCTCTTCCCAGGCCGCGTCGCGTGCCCGCGGGTCGCGGTCTGCGCGCTCGGCGCGGAAGCTTCTGATCAAGGTCTCGTGGTCCATGACTACCTCCGGGGCACGGTCGAGTTAGTGGGCGTCATCGGGATGGGCGCTGGAGTTCGGAGTGCGGCCTGCAGGCGCCCGCGAGCGCGAGAAAGGCGCGACTTGACGGTGCCGAGCGGGATCGCCAACGCGTTGGCGATCTCCGGCTGCTCGAGATCTGCCCAGACAAGAAGGAGGAGGACGTCTACCTCCTCCTGGGGCAGTTCGGCAAGTGCCGTCGCGAGCAGGCCTCGCGTCCGTTCGGCGTCGATCCGCGACTCAACTCCGTCGATCGCCATCACGGGGTCGGGCGCCAACCGCGCCATCGCCCGCAGCTCGCGTAACTCGCTGCGGCGATGCTCGCGCACCAGGTTGGTCGCGATGCCGAAGAGCCAAGGGCGCGAGCTGGCGCCGCGCGGGTCGAAGGCGGCCCGGCGGTCGAAGGCGATCAGGAAGGTTTGAGAGGCGAGCTCATCGGCGAGCTGGCGGTCGAGGCGGCGGCGCAGATAATCGTGGATCGCCCAGAAGTGGCGTTCGAATATGACGCCAAAGGCACGCGGCTCGGCAAGTGAGGCGCTGATCGCCTCGTCGTCCGGTTGGGACTCACTCATATCTAGTACTTGACCGCAGTCAAGATTCGGTTCGCGGGGCTCGCGCAGACACAGGTATCAGATCCCAGTGCCAGCTCTCCAGTGACCCTGGTCGGACCGAAGCTTCAATCCCCGCCACGCTCGGCGAGAATCTCGGCAACCTGGGGCGATGTGGCATCTACTTTGAGAATGAGCGCCCCGCCGAGCCGAGGGGCCATCTCCGCCGTCGCAGCGTCGCCGGCGATCTCCTCGGGCACGATCGCAACAAGGGGAGGTACGCATTGGCGCCGGGGCCCAGCGCCCGACGACCGGAGTCCACTCCGCCGCCGCGCCGGCGAACCCAGTTCGGAATGCGCGCGCCATTGCGAGTTCTTCCCCGTTTCGACCGCCGGATGATCGGCGTTTGCCTCGTAGCCTTTCGCGATCAGCTTTCGATCGTGACCAGGGTGCCGATTGGCGTGTAGGGCCAGATCTCGGCGGCGTCTTCGAGCTGCATCTCGACGCAGCCGAGGCTCTGGGGGCTGCCGTAGGAGGGGCGGTCGAAGGCGTGGAGGGCGTCGCCGCCGTTGAAGTAACTGACCCACATGATCCCCGGGTCTTCGTATTTGGAGCCGTCGGGGTTTTCGCCGCTCATCGTCGTTTCTTCGAGGTGCTCGAAGACCGGGAAGGTGCCGAGTTCGGTTTCGGCTCCGGGGATGCCGGTGTTGCCGGCAGCGGTGTAGGTGGTGTGCCCGTTGTGCCAGAGCGTCACCTTCTCGGGCAGCGTCTCGCTCACATACACGTAGCTGTAGCCAGGTTCGGGATTGCGCTTGCCGGCAATCGCCCCTTTCAGCACGGCGTCCCAGACTTCGGAGCCGGCTTCGCCGTCGATTTCCATTTCATGGGCGCTCTCGAAGGCCATCACCGCGCCTTCCGTGGCTGTGTTCGCCTTGCCCGCGGACCAGGATTCGCGCAGGCCGGAGGGGACGTTGGAGTAGCGCCACTTGAAGTGTCCCTTCGGAGGATCGACCGCGGCGCGCAACTCGGCCGAGGGAGTGTGGGCCACGGCCCCCCCCGACGGCTTCCAGTCGACCGGCAGGTAGCCGGCTTCGGCGAGCAGCTGCTGCAACCTGAGGGTCGAGCCCGGAGGGATGTTCCAGGTAATGCTGCGGGCGCCCCGCAGGGAGCCGTCCGCCTCGATCACGTCGACGCGCTTGGGTAGCTGAGCTTCGAGGCTGGTGCTGAGCCCCGCGCCGTAGCCCGAGGGGCGGAAGAGCAGCGTGTGGCTGTCGACTCGGTGCCAGCTGCCGGAGGCGCTCGGGGACAGGGTCGGCAGCGATGAGCCGAGCACCTTGCCGACGGGCTTGGAGAAGGTGAGCCGGAGCGGCGTCGCCGGCGAGACGTCGGAGCCCGGCGCCGGGCTGGCGGCGACGCTTGGCGAGTCCCCGGCCGGGAACCAGGTGACGCTCTGTGGCTTGCCCAGCCGCTCCCAGGAGCGGGGGGCGCCGGCGATCACGACTGTCCCGGCGGACTGGCGTGAGCCGAGGCTGACGGAGCGCCGAGGATGGGCGAATACCTGGCGCCGCAGGTGGCCGGGAGCGCCGTAGGCGACGGAGCGCACCGGCTGATCGAAGGCGATTCGCGGTGGGGTTGAAGGGCTGACCGTGAGCCAGCGGCTCCGGACCCTCGCTTCCGGAGCGTGCAGCGTCAAGTGCTCGTGCTGTTCGCTGCCGACCAGCCAGCCAACCAGGCTGGACCGCTTGACGACGACGTCGACGGACACGGTCTCTCCGGGCTCGAGCTTGCGCTTCGGGATCAGACGGCCGTCGTGGACGGCGATCGGAATCGGCTTTCCATCGGGGCCGGAAGCGTGGACCTGCTCCACCGTGCCGCCGAACGTCTGCGCGTCGACCCTTGCGAGGGCGGCGGGATCGGAACCAAGTGTGGCGCCCGACATTGCGAAGGCGGCGACGGCAAATCCGGCCAGGACGATCACGACGACACCGAAGACCACGAGCACGGTTCGCAGTCCCCGTCCGGAGTCGGCGGCTGCCGGCGAGCTGGGGTCCGGCTGTGTGTCTTTTTTCACTATCCAGAGGATAGGGAGGTGATCGGCACTGCAAGGGGAGATCTGACTTTTGGGAGTAATCCGCCGTCTGCCTGGCGCTGGGCAAAACCCGACTTGCCACAATGCCCCGATGGCGGCCGAGAGGCAATACGACCTCGCGCTCTTCGGCGCGACGGGATTCACCGGCGGGCTGACCGCCCGCTACCTGGCGGCCAACGCGCCCGAGGGGTTGCGTTGGGCCCTGGTCGGGCGCAATCTCGGCAAGCTCGAGGCGGTCCGTTCGGGACTGGGCGAGCTCGCCGCCGGGCTGGCCGAGCCTGACCTGCTGGAGGCCGATGCCGCCGACGCGACGGCCCTGGTCAAAGTCGCCGAGGCCGCCAAGGTCGTGATCACAACGGTCGGCCCCTATGCCCTGTACGGCGGGCCGGTCGTCGCCGCCTGCGCGGCGGCGGGAACGGACTACGTCGACCTCACCGGGGAGCCCGAGTTTGTCGATCGGACCTGGATCGACCACCACGCCCAGGCAGTGCGCACCGGGGCGCGGATTGTCCACTGCTGCGGCTTCGATTCGATCCCGCACGACCTCGGCGCCTACTTCACGGTCAAGCAGCTGCCGGAGGGAGTGCCGCTTGCCGTCAACGGATACGTGCGCTCCAACGCCACCTTTTCCGGCGGGACCTATCACTCGGCGATCAACGGCTTCGCCCGCGCTCGCCAGACGATGAGCGCCGCCAGGCAGCGCCGTCGCGATGAGCCACGTCCTCCCGGCCGCCAGGTCCATTCGGCCTCGCTCGGCATTCGCCGCGACGCCGCTCTTGGCGGCTGGGTGGTGCCGCTGCCGACGATCGACGGCCCGATCGTCCGCCGCTCCGCCGCCGCCTCGGACCGCTATGGCCCCAGCTTCACCTACGGCCACCACGCGGTCGCCAAGCACCTGTCGACGGTCGCCGCTGTCGCCGGCGGAGTGGGCGCGGTCGGGTTGCTGGCGCCGTTGCCGCCGACCCGCAAGCTGCTGTTGAAGATCAAGTCGCCCGGGGAGGGACCGAGCGAGGCCGAGCGCGCCGAAAGCTGGTTCAAGGTCAGGTTCGTCGGCGAAGGCGGCGGCAAGCGCGTCGTCACCGAGGTGTCCGGGGGCGATCCCGGGTATGGAGAGACCGCCAAAATGCTGGCCGAGTCGGCGCTCTGCCTCGCCTTCGACGAGCTTCCCGAGACAGCCGGACAGGTGACTACCGTTACAGCGATGGGTGACATGCTTCTCACACGACTGCAGCGAGCGGGGATAGCCTTCCAGCTGCTCGAGCCAGCCAAACCCTGACCCACGGGAGCCAAGGAGTGCCGCCTGAATATCTCGATGTGCTGATCGTCGGCGCCGGCATTTCCGGCATCGGCGCCGCCCACCATCTGCAGGAGCGCAGCCCGGGCAAGAGCTACGCGATCCTGGAGGCGCGGGCGGACCTGGGGGGCACCTGGGACCTGTTCCGCTACCCGGGGATCCGCTCCGACTCGGACATGCACACGCTCGGCTACCGGTTCCGGCCCTGGACCGAGGCGAAGACGATCGCCGACGGCTCCTCGATCCTGAGCTATGTCCGCCAGGCGGCGAGCGACGGCGGCATCGATCGCAACATCCGCTTTCACCGGCGGGTGATCAGCGCCGGCTGGTCGAGCGCCGACAGCCGCTGGACCGTCGAAGTCGAGCGCACCGACACCGGCGAGACGGTTCACCTGACCTGCGGCTTCCTCTTCATCTGCAGCGGCTACTACCGCTATGACGAGGGTTACACCCCCGAGTTCCCGGGGCTGGAGCGCTTCGCCGGGGAGGTCGTCCATCCCCAGCACTGGCCCGAGGAGATCGACTACAGCGGCAAGCGGGTGGTGGTGATCGGCAGCGGCGCCACCGCGATGACCCTGGTCCCGTCGCTGGCCGAGAAGGCCGAGCACGTGACGATGCTGCAGCGCTCGCCGACGTACGTGGTCTCGATGCCCGGCGAAGACGGGCTTGCGAAGAAGCTGCGCCGGTTCCTGCCGGACAAGATCGCCTACCCGATCGTGCGCTGGAAGAACGTCCTTCTGCAGATGCTGAGTTACCAGCTCAGCCGCCGCCGCCCGCGGATCATGAAAGCGGCGCTACGCCGGGGCCTGGAGAAGGCGCTGCCCGCCGGCTATGACATCGACACCCACTTCAAGCCGCGGTACAACCCGTGGGATCAGCGGCTCTGCCTGGTTCCCGACGGGGATCTCTTCAAGGCGATCTCCTCGGGTCGCGCCGAGATCGCCACCGACCGGATCGAGACCTTCACCGAGGCGGGGATCAAGCTCGAGTCCGGCTCCGAGCTCGATGCCGATCTGGTCATCACCGCGACCGGGCTCAACCTGCTCTTCCTGGGCGGCATACGGGTCTCGGTCGACGGCGAGGAAACCGATATGTCGCAGGCGATGACCTACAAGGGGATGATGCTGAGCAATGTGCCGAACTTCGCCTTCACGCTGGGCTACACGAACGCCTCCTGGACGCTGAAAGCCGACCTCACCGCCGAATACGTCTGCCGGCTGCTCGCCCACATGGACGCCCACGGATACAGGCAGTGCGTGCCCCGCGTCAACGACCCGTCGATCGTGCCGGAGCCACTGATGCCGCTCACGGCCGGCTACGTCCTGCGCTCTGTCGACCAGCTCCCCAAACAGGGCTCCAAAGAGCCCTGGAAGCTGCGGATGAACTACCCGATCGACCTCCGGGCCTTGCGCTACGGCGAGGTCGACGATGGCGCCCTGCTCTTCTCCAGCCCGGCGCCGCGGACCCAGCCGTTGCAGACGGTGACCGCCTGAGCTTCCCTGTCTGTCGCTAGGCTTCACAGCTTCGCTTGGCGCCTTGGCGGAGTGGTTACGCAGCGGCCTGCAAAGCCGTTTACACCAGTTCGATTCTGGTAGGCGCCTTTGGCTCCCAGGTAAGCGCTGTGGGTTTGACATAGTGGTCGCTATCTGAAATAGTCCTCCATATGGAGGATGCCTCTCATCGTCTCTCGCTTCGGGACGAACAGAAGGCGCTCACTCGCCGCCGTCTCATCGACGCCGCCGAAGCCGTCTTTGCCGGCAGCGGCTTTCACGGGGCTTCGGTGGAGGAGATCGCACGCGAGGCAGGGGCGACGACCGGCGCGCTGTACTCGAACTTTGCCGGGAAGGAGGACCTTTTTCTCGCCCTCTTCGAGGAGAGGATCGCCGCCGACGTGGGCGACTACTCGGCGATCGTCGCCGCGGGGACAACGCTCGAGGAGCAGGCCCGCGGAGCGGGGGACCACTGGATGCAGATCCTGCGTGAGCGCCCGAACTACTTTCCCCTGCTGATTGAGTTCTGGTCCTACGCGATCCGCGAGCCACAGCTCCGGGAGCGCTTGGGCGGGCGCTTCGCGGCACTCCGTCTGGGAAGCGCCCGAGTGGCCCTGGAAGGAGCGAAGCGCTCGGGGCTCCCGGCCAACACTGAGGTCGGCGAGCGCCTCGGGCTTTTCATCAACGCCCTCGGCAACGGCCTGGCCCTGGAGAAGCTGGTCGACCCCGACGCCGTCCCCGATGCGCTCTTCGGAGAGATGCTCGCGCTCATCTTCCAGGCTTTCGAAGCGCTCATGCGGGAGAGCGCGGGCGCGGCGGACGCCGGCTCCCCGCGGAGGGCGGCGACACAAAAGGAGGCCGAAGATGGATGAGGATGCGCTGACCCTCGGCCGCGAGGCGTCGCCCGGTCGACCCGTCGATCACGAGCTGCGGCAAGCAACCACAGGAGATGTCCCTCGCCTCAAGGCCGTGCTGGCGGATGCCTTCTACGACGACCCGGTCCTCGGCTGGTTGATCCCCGACGAGAGCAAGAGGCGGGCGCGCCTGCGCCGCTTCTTCGCGATCGAGCTTCGTCACCTGGCGCTGCCCCGAGGCAGCGTCTGGACGACAAGCGATCTCACCGGCGTCGCCTTGATCATGCCCCCGGGCGCCTGGCGGGTGCCGCCGCGCGCCACTCTGCTGGAGGGTGCCGCCTTCGGAGTCCACCTCGGCAGAGCCGCGAGGCTCGGGGCCACGATGGAATGGCGCCACGGGCGCGATGTGCGCGGGCCGCATTACTACGTGCGGGATGTCGCTGTGCTCCCGGAGATGCAGGGGAGAGGGCTCGGCAGCATCCTGATGCGCCCAGCCCTCGAGCGCTGCGACCGCGAGGGGTTGCCCGTCTATCTCGAGGCGTCGAGCGAGCGCAGCGCCGCGCTCTACGAGCGCCTCGGCTTCCGGCTTGCAGGTGAGCTGCGAGTCGCCG
>DATCBF010000249.1:0-3559 GCA_036512025.1 Solirubrobacterales bacterium | reverse complement strand
CTCTTTGCAGCTGGGACTCCTCGTCTTCGTCTCTTTTGCCCTTCCAGGCGATCAGGACTCCGTTTTCCTTGAGAAGGGGGGATGCCAGCTCTGCCAGGGTTGAGAGGCGGCCCACCGCTCTTGCTGTGACTACGTCGTAGGTCTCGCGCTCCGGGCCTTTGGCCAGGTCCTCCGAGCGGGCGTTGATTACCTTGGCGTTGGCGATGCCTGTCTCCGATGCGGCTCGTTCGATGAAGGCGCACTTGCGGCCTATCGACTCGATTAGCTCAACCTTTGCCTGAGGGAGAGCTACGGCTAGAACCAGGCCTGGAAAGCCCGCTCCAGAGCCGATGTCGGCTATTTGGGCCGCCTCGCGCAGCTCCGGGACCTCGAGGCCGGTGAGGCTGTCGTCTACGTGGATCTTCCAGGCCTGAGCGGGCTTGGTTACCGAGCTGACCGAGGCTCGCTCTATCGCGAGCAGGTCCAGAACCTTCCGCAGGGCCGCGTCCGCCGCGGGGCCCAGGCCGGCCTTGCGGCCGGGGCTCACTCTGAGATCAGAGGAGCGACGAC
Source organism: Solirubrobacterales bacterium (assembly GCA_036512025.1). GTDB lineage: Bacteria > Actinomycetota > Thermoleophilia > Solirubrobacterales > 70-9 > DATCBF01. The sequence goes on along the minus strand of DATCBF010000249.1, from coordinate 3,010 downwards.
TACGCAGCGGCGCGGCTCGTCGCCCTCGCTGTAGGTCTCTACTCCGGCGCGCTCTTTCAGGTGTTCGTGGACGACGCGGCGCTCCTGGGCGCTCATCGGGTCCATTTCGACCGTGTGGCTGCCTCCCAGCGCCTGCTCGGCGGCGCGATCGGCGCGGGAGATCAGCGTCTCGCGACGTCGCTCGCGGTAGCCCGCCGCATCGACCACGACGCGTTTGCGCTCGCGCAGCCCGCGGAACGCGGCCTGGTAACAGAGCAACTGCAACGCGTCGATCGTCTGCCCCCGTTTGCCGATCAGCAGGCCGTAGTCGTCATCCCCGTTGACCACAGCCTCGATCCGGTCGTCATCCTCGCGGATGTCGACATCACCGTCGAGGTCGAGCTCATCGAGAACTCCCTCTACAAGCTCGCGCACCCGCTCGGCGGGCTCCTGGGGCCAATCGGTCGTCTCGCTCACGCTTCGGAGACTATTCAGCTTGGGGTCGGCACGTCGAGGCAAATAGTCTGGCCACGAATGGGCTTGGTCTACGCAGTTGCGAATCAGAAGGGCGGGGTCGGCAAGACCACCACCGCGGTCAATGTCGCCGCCTGCGTCGCGGCAGCCGGCGCCCAGACCCTGCTTGTCGACCTCGATCCACAGTGCAACGCGACCGTCGCGCTGGGCGGCGACCGCGATCTGCACCCCTCTTCCTACGACTGTCTGACCGGCGATGTCTCGGTGGCCGAGGCGGCGCGTCCCGCCGGTCCCGACAACCTTTGGCTGGTCCCCGCCAATCGCGATCTCGCCGGCGCCGCGGTCGAGCTGCCGCGGATCGATGGATCCGAGACGCGCCTGCGCGAGCGCCTGGGCCCGCTCCGCGAGCGCTTTGCCTACACGCTGCTCGACTGCCCCCCCTCGCTGGGCCCGGTCAGCGTCAACGCGCTGACCGCCGCCGACCGCGCGATCGTCCCGGTGCAGGCGGAGTACCTGGCCCTGGAGGGCCTGGTCCAGTTCCTAGAAACCCTCGGCATGATCCGCCGCGAGCTCAACCCGGCGCTTGAGGTGTCGGGGCTCTTGATCACCATGTATGACGAGCGCACCCGACTCGCCCGCGATGTCGAGAGCGAGCTCCGCGAGCATTTCCCGGAAATGGTCTTCGAGACGGTCATACCCCGCAGCGTCCGGGTCGCCGAGGCGCCGAGCTATGGTCTGCCCGTGACAGAGCACTCACCCTCCTCGCGCGGCTCCACGGCCTATCGGGCGCTGGCCAAGGAGCTGGCCAAGCGTGGCTAGCGGCACCAAGCGGGGAATCGGCCGCGGCCTGGCCTCGATCCTGCCGGAGAGCAGCAGTGAGAACGCCGGCGAGCTGCGCGAGCTGCCGGTCAAGCTGATCAAGCCGAACCCCAATCAGCCCCGCACCAAGTTCGACCCCGCCGCTCTCGCGGGCCTCGTCTCCTCGATCGAGGAGAGCGGCATCATCCAGCCCCTGCTCGTGCGCCCGCTCCACGACGGCAGCTATGAGCTGATCGCCGGCGAGCGCCGCTGGCGCGCCGCCCAGCAGGCCGGCCTCGACAAGGTTCCGGCCATCGTTCGTGACTCCGAGCAGGCGGAGCGACTGCAGGCGGCGCTGATCGAGAACATGGTGCGTGAGGATCTCAACCCAGTCGAGGAGGCTCGCGCCTGCGCTGCCCTGGTCGAGGAGCTCGGCCTCTCGAAGGAGGACCTGGCGCGCCGCGTCGGCCGCAGCCGACCGGCGGTATCGAACTTGATCCGCCTGCTCGACCTTCCGGACGAGGCGATCTCCCTGCTGGAGTCGGGTGAGCTCAGCGAGGGCCACGGTCGCGCCCTGCTTGCTGCCTCCGGCAACGACGTCCGCCGCCGCCTTGCCCGCGACGCCGTTCATGCCGGCTGGTCGGTGCGGGAGACCGAGAACCGGGCCAAGCTGGCTGGCCAGCCGAAGTCGCGGGAGAAGGGTCGCAAGCCCGACCCGGAAGAGGCCGCCGCCCTTCGTGGCGCCGCCGACCGCTTCGAGCAGGCGCTTGGCCATGAGGTCACGATCAGGCCAAAGGGCGAGGGGGTCGCGCTCGAGGTGCGATTCGACGACCTCGATCAGGCTCTCGCCCTGGCTGAGGAGCTCGGGCGTCGCGGCACCTGAGGGGCGCCCGGTGGCCGCTATCATCGGCCGCCCGCAAAGGGATTTTGAGGGCGATTAGCTCAGTTGGTTAGAGCGCGTCTCTGATAAGGACGAGGTCCCTGGTTCGAATCCAGGATCGCCCACTCGTGCAGCAGATGCAGATCTATGGCGTCAGCTTCGACATGGTCGGCAAGCAGCCGATCGTCTTGTTGAAGACGGTTGACGGCAACAGGTTCCTGCCGATTTGGATTGGACATCCGGAGGCGGCGGCGATTCTGATGAAGCTGCAGGGGGCCTCGACGCCGAGGCCGATGACCCACGACCTTCTCTCTGACATGCTCGAGCAGCTCGACGCGAAATGCGTCCGGGTCTCGGTCACGGAGCTGCGCGACAACACCTTCTACGCCTCGATCACGATCTCCGTCAACGGCTCAGAGCTGGAGATCGACTCGCGTCCCTCCGACGCTCTCGCCCTCGCGGTCCGGGTCTCGGCGCCGATCTTCGCGGCCGAGGAGGTGATCGAGGAGTCGGCGATCGAGTTCGAACACGAGGTCGAGGACACCGAGGAGGTCGTCGACAAGTTCAAAGAGTTCCTCGACGAGGTATCCCCGGAGGACTTCGCTAAAGGCGAGGAGTAGCGGCAGCGCGCTCCTCGAGGGCCAACTCGAGGATTTGCTCGACCAGGCGCTCGAACGGCAGGCCCGCCGCCTCCGCCGCCTGCGGAAGCAGGCTGGTGTCGGTCAGGCCGGGGATCGCGTTCACCTCGAGCACCTGGGGCCCGTCGGCGCCGAGGATCAGGTCGACCCGCGCGAACCCGGCGCAGCCGAGCGCCCGGTAGGCGGAGATGGAAGCTTCGGTGACGGCCGCCGCCTCTCCGGCCTCCAGCTCGGCGGGGCA
>DATCBF010000248.1:0-6280 GCA_036512025.1 Solirubrobacterales bacterium | reverse complement strand
CCGGCGGCCACCCCGACCGGGCCGCCGCCGCTCCCGCCCGAATGGGAACCGCCGCCGGTCAAGCACGTCTTCATGATCGTGCTCGGCGACCATGGCTACGAAGAAGCCTTCGGCGCGACCTCCACCGCTCCGTACCTGGCGCACAACCTGCGCCCCCAGGGCGAGCTGCTGCCCAATTACTACGCCGTCGCGCAGGGCGACCTCGCCAACGAGATCGCCTTGATCAGCGGCCAGGGGCCGACCCTTGAAACCGTGGCGAACTGTCCCAACTACACCGACATCTCACCGGGCACGGTCAGCCTCGAAGAAGAACAGGTGGAAGGCAACGGCTGCGTATATCCGGCGGAAACCCAGACCTTGCCCGGTCAGCTCGCGGCCCAGGCTCTCTCCTGGAAGGCATACGTCGAGGGGACCGAAACCGGCCCCGAACACGCGACCAGCTGTCGCCATCCGGCGCTCGGAGGGCCCGATCCCGCCCAGGCTCCGCTACCGGGCGACGCCTATGAGACCTGGCGCAACCCGTTTGTCTACTTCCACTCGCTTACCGACGGCGCCGAATGCACCGAAGGCGACCTCGATTTCAGCCGGCTCGCGCCTGATCTGAAGAAAGCGGAAACGACTCCCACCGTCTCCTACATCGTTGCCGACGCCTGCCACGACGGCAGCGAACTTCCCTGCGAACCCGGTCAGCCCGCCGGCCTCGTGGGGGCTGAACCGTTCTTGAAAACGGTGGTGCCGGAGATCAAGTCCTCTCCCGCCTACAAGGAAGGGGGCCTGATCGCGATCACCTTCGCCCAGGCGCCGCAGGCCGGGCCGACCGCGGACCCTGCTGCTTGCTGTGCCACGCCGGAATACCCGAATCTGCCCCCCGTGGCTCCTGCCCCGGAAACGACGACGACCGAATCGACCACCCCGGTCACCGGCTCGGTCGTGCCGACCGGCGGTGGCGGTCGGGTCGGTCTGCTGCTGATCTCCCCTTTTGTGAAGAAGGGAAGCACCAACGGCACCGCCTACAACCACTTCTCGCTGCTGGCCAGCATCGAGGCCCTCTTCGGTTTCGAACCGATCGGTTACGCGGCAAACCCGGCGATGACGGTTTTCGACGAAACCGTCTACAACGCCCCCGAAGAAGCGCCGGCAAAGGCGGCGCGGCGGGCGCTTCTGGATCTGCTCGGTCGGGCGGGATAAGCCACTGGCTCAGGCGTTTGGGCGCGCCTACTCGGACCCGCCCTGGATGTTGCTCAGCATCGCCCGTTCCGCCATTCGCAGCAGCCCGAGAGCCACGTGTGGGCGCATGTCGCTGCTTCGCACCCTGACGTGGGAGCCGTGGGGCCCGACGACCTCGACGATCGTGCAGACGTCGCCGATCTGGGACTCCTCGCCATAGTCGGCTTCGAGTGCCTCCATCTGCGCCGCCACCACCTGCCCGACTTTGCTCTGGTCCATCGCCATCGACCGATCCCTTCCCTAGGTATAGCGGCCGGCGCCGCCCTCGGATCGACCCTAGCTCACGCGGGGATTCGGCCCCTCGGCCAGCTCGGCGATCAGCGTCTCGACCACGGCCTCGTCGAACTGGGCGCCGGCGCCGGCCCGCAGCTCGACGATTGCGGCCGGCCGGTCCATCGCCCTGCGGTAGGAGCGGTCCGAGGTCATCGCGTGGAAGGCGTCACAAGTGCAGATGATCATCGCCGCGCGGGGGATCTGGTCGCCTTCGAGACCGTCGGGATAGCCGCCGCCGTCGACCCGCTCGTGGGCCGAGCGGACCAAGGGGGCGACCGGGGCCAGAAAGGGAATTCGCTCCAGCATGCGGGCGCCGATCGCGGTGTGGGCATCCATCGTCGTCCGCTCCTCGGCGGTCAGCGGTCCCGGCTTGCGCAGCAACTCGCCGGGAACGCCGATCTTGCCGACATCGTGCAGCAGGGCGCCGTAGCGGAGGCGGTCCAGCTCGGGACCGGAGACGCCCATGCGGACGCCGACCCGCACCGCGAGGTCGGCGACCTCGTTGGCGTGGTCGGCGGTGTATGCGTCCTGCAGCTCGACTGCGTCGGCGAGGACGCCAAGGGTGGAGAGGAAGGCGCCCTCGAGTTCGTCGACCAGCTGGCAGCGGTAGATGGCCGAGCCGAGCTGGTTGGCGACGATGTGGGCCAGCAGCAGGTCGTCTTCGGTGAACGTGTGGCGCCCCTGTTCCTCCAGGTTCATCACGCCCCAGATCGAGCCGGCGACCCAGATTGGCAGCGAGAGCTCCGAGCCGGGGTCGGTGCTGGGATTGCGGCTCAGGTAGTCGGAGTCGAGCTGGGTGTCGTTGACCATTGCCGCCTCGCCGGTTCGGGCGACGCGGCCGTTGACACCGTGCTCGACCGGCTGCACCATGGCGAGGAAGTCGGCGACTTCCTCGGCCAGGGGCCCGGCGCCGGCGACGACTCGCAGCGAGCCGTCGGGATCGAGTCGCTGGACGACGGCCAGGTAGTAGTCGAAGGATTCGTGCAGCCGGCTAACCGCGATAGAGGCGACGTCGACGACGCTGTGGGCCTGGGCAAGGCTGGTCGAGAGGCGGCTCGCGACCAGCAGGCGCTCATCCCCGGCGGGGGCTCCTGCTTTCGCTTCAGCACTACGGATGTCGGTCCTGCCCGGCTCCATTTCCCAGCCGCATCGGCACACTTGTTACCGCTCTTTAGAGACGACTATCCTCAATCGCTCATGGCTGAGAGCACTTCAGACATCGTCGTCATGAAGTTCGGTGGCACCTCCGTCGCCGGGGCGGAGGAGATCAAGCGTGCCGCGGCGCGGATCGTCGCCGCGCGCAAAGCCGGGAACCGGGTCGTCGCTGTGCTCTCGGCGCGGGGCAAGACCACGGACGAGCTGGTCGCCCAGGCGATGGAGATCTCCGCCCGCCCGGTCGCCCGCGAGATGGACATGCTGCTCTCGACCGGCGAGCGGATCTCCTGTGCGCTGGCGGCGATGGCGATCCACGACATGGGCCACGAGGCGATCTCGCTGACGGGATCCCAGGCCGGGATCGTCACCGACTCCTCCCACACCAAGGCGCGGATCATCGACGTCCGCGCCGATCGCATCGAGGAAACGCTGAAGCAGGACCGGATCGTCCTCGTCGCCGGCTTCCAGGGCGTCTCGACCGACAGCCGCGACGTGACCACCCTGGGGCGTGGCGGCTCCGATACCACGGCCGTTGCCCTTGCCGCGGCCCTGGGCGCCAGCGTCTGTGAGATCTACACCGACGTCGCCGGCGTCTTCAGCTCCGACCCGCGGATCGTCGCCGACGCCCGCAAGCTCTCCAAGGTCTCCTACGAGGAGATGCTGGAGATGTCGGCCTCCGGGGCCAAGGTCCTGCAGCTGCGCTCGGTCGAGTACGCCCGCAACCATGGTGTCCGCATCCACTGCCGCAGCTCCTTTGCGGACGGCCCCGGTACCCTCGTCGTTGCAGAGGAAGAGATCGTGGAGCAGCCATTCGTAACAGCCGTGACCCACTCCGACGGCGAGGCCCGTGTGACGCTGACCGGCGTCCGCGACGAGCCCGGTATGGCCGGCCGGATCTTCACCGCCCTGGCCGAGGCAAACGTCAACGTCGACGTGATCATCCAGAACGAGCCGGTCGGCGGCGACGCCCTGGCCGATCTCTCCTTCACCGTCGATCGCTCCGATCTGGCGACGGCGACCGAGACGATCGCGGCGCTTGGCGAGGTCAGCAGCGGCATCCGCACCGACGAGCAGATCGGCAAGGTCTCGATTATCGGCGCCGGCATGCGCAGCCACCCCGGTGTTGCCGCCAAGGTCTTCGAGGTGCTCGGCGCCGAAAGGATCAACATCGAGATGATCTCCACCTCGCCGATCAAGATCTCGTGCGTGATCACCGCCGATCGCGTCTCCGACGCGGTCAATGCTCTGCACAAGGCGTTCGATCTCGGCGCCGACGCGGTCCGCCCCGAGGACCCGACCGGCAGCGAGCACCGTCCCACGGTCGCCGGCTGAGCCGGCCGGGCTGAGGAGATGGCAGACGGCAGATACAGAGTCGGGGTCCTGGGCGCGACCGGCGCAGTCGGTTCGACGATCCTCCGTGTCCTCGCCGAGCGGGAATTCCCCGCTTCCGAAGTGGTTCCGTTCGCCTCCGAGCGCTCGGCCGGCAAGGAACTGGAGTGGAACGGCGCGGTGCTGGAGTGCCGAGCGCTGAATGACGAGACGATCCAGGGCCTCGACATCGTCCTCTCTTCCGCCGGCGGCACGGTCAGCGCCGAGTGGGCGCCGCGCCTGGTCGAGGCCGGCGCCGTGGTCGTCGACAACACCAGCTACTGGCGCATGCACGACGACGTGCCTCTGGTCGTCGCCGGGGTCAATCCCGACGCCGCCGACGGTCATCGTGGGATCGTCGCCAACCCGAATTGCACGACGATGATGGCGATGATGGCGCTGGCGCCGATCCACCGCGCTGTCGGGCTGGAGCGTCTGATCATCTCCAGTTACCAGGCCGTCTCCGGCACGGGCCAGAGGGCGATCGAGGAGCTGCTCACGCAGTCAGAGGCGGTTCTGTCCGGTGGCGAGGTTCCCTCGCCATCCATCTACCCGCACCAGATCGCCTTCAACGTCCTGCCTCAGGTCGAGGTCTTCAAAGATGGCGACGATTACACCACCGAGGAGCGCAAGGTGATGGCCGAGACGCGCAAGATCCTTGAGATCGGCGAGGAGGTGGGGATCTCGGCGACCTGCGCCCGAGTCCCGGTCGTAACCGGCCACTCCGAGTCGGTCAACGTTCAGACCCGCGAGGATCTCTCCCCCGAAGCCTGCCGGGCTTTGCTCGGCGAAGCCGAGGGCGTGATCGTGGTCGACGACCCCGCTGCCGGGCGCTATCCGATGGCGATCGACGCCGCCGGCCGTGACGAGGTCCTGGTCGGCCGCATCCGCCGTGACCCGAGCCAGGAGCGCTGCCTCAATCTCTGGGTCGCCGGCGACAACCTGCACAAGGGCGCGGCGACCAACGCCGTCCAGGTCGCCGAGCTGCTGGTCGAGCGCGGCCTGCTCAGCGCCCGGAAGTAGCCGGTGGACATCGGCTTCGGCGAAGCCGTGTTGCTCTTCGGTGGCCTGCTTGCCGTCGTCGCCGCGCTGTCGGGCCTGATGCGGGGGACGGTGCTCTCGGCCTCGGTGCTCTCGGTCGCGCTGGGGATCGTCCTCGCCGCCTTCGGCGTCGTCCACGTCGACGCCACCGACCAGTCGATCGTCGAGCTGATCGAGCTGGCGCTGATCCTCACCCTCTTCTCCGACGGCATGTTCGTCGAGCGCGAGCTGTTGCTCCGTCACTGGAGCCCGGTGGCGCGGGCGCTGGTGATCGCGATGCCGATCACGATGGCGCTGCTGGCGCTGGCGGCGAAGGCGCTCTTCCCCCAGCTCTCCTGGGCCGAGGCCTTCCTGCTGGGCGCGGTGCTCTCGCCGACCGATCCCGTCGTCACCTCGGCGGTCGTCACCTCGCGCCTGGTCCCGAGCGCGGTCCGTCACACGCTCAACCTTGAGTCAGGCCTCAACGACGGCCTGGCGCTGCCCTTCGTCCTCTTCTTCCTCGTCCTCGCCGGGCCGGGGGGAGACCCCGGCGGCGAAGCGCTGAAGCTCGCCGGCGAGGCGCTGGTCGGTGGGGCGATCGGGATCGCGCTCGGCATACTCGGTGGTCGTCTCCACCATCGTCTCCCCGGCGGTGGGATCACCGCTCGCTACGAGGGCATCTACGCGATCGGATTCGCCCTCTTCGCCTTCGGCCTGGCCGACGTCACCTTCGGCAACGGGCTGATCGCCGCCTTCGTCTGCGGGATCGCGATGGGCGCGACCGAGCGCAAGGTCCCCGACGGTTTCATCGAGTTCGCCGAGAACACCAGCGCGATCCTGCAGGTCATCACCTTCTTCGTCTTCGGCGCCCTGATCGTCGCCACCGGCTTTCACCACAGCATCCCGCCGCTGGTCGCCTTCGTCGCCTTCGCCCTCCTGATCGCCCGCCCAGTGGCGGTGATGCTGTCCTTCCTGCGAACCGGCATCGAGCGCCCGCAGAAGCTGTTCATGGCCTGGTTCGGGCCGAAGGGAGTCGCCTCGATGCTGTTCGCCCTCTTCGTTGCCAAGTCCCAGGTCCCCCACGGCGAGTTGATCTTCGACGTAGCCGCAATCGCGATCATCACCTCGATAGCCGCCCACGGCCTGACCGACACAGTAGGAGCCCGCTGGATGGCCCGCCGCACAGACCTACGAAAGCTCTGAATCAGAGGTTCGGCCTGATTGTTTCGTCTCGGAG
>DATCBF010000247.1:0-5426 GCA_036512025.1 Solirubrobacterales bacterium | reverse complement strand
GGCTTGAACGTGGCGGCAGCCGCCGGCCCGGAAAACATCAGAGCCGCGAGGAGCGCGAGGAGCGCGGCGGCGGCGAGGCGGCGGCGGTTCAGCGCAGCTTCAGCTTCTGGCCTGAGATCAGGATCTGCGGATCGACTTCTGGGTTCAGGGTTTCGATCCGCACTACCGAGACGCCCGTCTTGTGGGCGATCGCGGTCAGGGTGTCGCCGTTCTGGATCACGTAGGTCGGCGGCGTGTGGATTTTCACTCGGTGCTTCGGTGCTTCTCCGCTCCTCGCGTGCCGACCGGAACCCGAGCCGTTGTCCTTGAGCGAATTCGAGACGACGACGACCACAACCAGGAACGCCGCCACCAGGGCGGTAAATGCAACGACCCTTGCCAGGGCTGTGGTGGGTTTCTTCATTGATCGTGTCGAAGCGTCCGATGGGCGTCGATGATCGTATAGCCGCTCAAGGCGGGTTCATGCGGTTGAAACGTCCCAGACCAGGGCCCGCAGGCGCTCCGCGGCGGCGGCGGGATCGGGGTCGGCGGCGATGCCGCGAGACGCCGCGACCAGTCCGGAGGCCGGCCCGGGGGCGAAGGCGGCGCCCAGAAGCTCCGGCCGGCCACCCTGGGCGCCGACGCCCGGAATGAGGAAGATCGAGCGTGGCATCAGCTCGCGCAGACGGGCGAAATGCTCCGGCTCGGTCGCGCCGACCACGGCTCCCATCCCGCTCAACCCGCCCCCTCCCAGCAGCCGCTCGCCGAGCCCGTCGACCATCGCCGCGAGACGCTCGTGCAGCGGCTGCTTTGGAGCAGGCAGGTCCTGAAGGTCGGCGGCGCCGGGATTGCTGGTGCGGACCAGCGCGAAGACGCCGGCGCCGGCCAGCTCGGCGGCGGCGACCAGTGGCTCGAGCGCGTCGAGGCCGAGCAGCGGGTTGGCGGTGAAGGCGTCGGCGTCGAGGCCGGCGACCGGGCCCCACGGAGTCGGAGTCTCACCAACCAGGGCCTGCGCGTAGGCGGCGGCGGTGACGGGAACGTCGCCGCGCTTGCCGTCGGCGATAACGAGCAGACCGGCCTCGCGAGCCGCCGCGCAGACACTCTGCAGCGCCGTCCATCCCGGAGCGCCGAGGCGCTCGAAACAGGCGAGCTGGGGCTTGATTGCCACGCAGGAAGGACCTGCCCGCTCGATCAGCGAGCGGCAGTGGGCGGCTACCGCCGCCGAGGCCCTGTCGGCGGCCGGCGCATCTTTACCGGCCGCATCGGGAGACCCCTCCCCGATCAGCTTTGCCGGATCGGGGTCGAGGCCGAGGCAGATCTGGCTGCGACGCTCTTCTACGAGCGCCGCCAGCCGATCAGCGAATGGGCTCAGGAAGTCAGCCGCCCTTGACCTTGGTCTTCAGCGCCGAGCCGGCGGAGAAACGCGGGACCTTGCCGCCCGGAATCGTGATCCGCTCGCCGGTGCGGGGGTTGACTCCCTGCCGGGGGCCACGCTCGGCGACGTGAAATTTGCCGAAGCCGGTGAAGCTGACCTCGCCACCACTGCTCAGCGCCTCGGTGATCGCGTCGAGCACTGCGTCGACTGCATCGCCGGCCGCCTTTTTGCTGCCGACTCGCTCATCGCCTGCCAGTTGCTCCAGAAACTCAGCCTTTGTCACGTCGAAACTCCTCCTCGGGATTGAAGACGGCGCGCAATCTAACAGCGGGCACGGCGTAAAGAGCTACGCGTGTCAAGAACCGCTGACCGTCATCTCGCCGACCAGCAACTCCGGAGTCAGGACCGAGCCGCCGAATGGAACCCACCGGGCCTGAGCGCCGGCAGCGCGAACGGCGCGCAGCATCGAGACCAGGTCGCTGGCGATCGTGAACTCGCGCACCGGCTCGGCGAGCTCGCCGCCGGCGATCGTCCGGCCCGAGGCGCCGACCGAGAAAACACCGGTCACCGGGTTGACGCCGGAGTGGAGCCCGGCGACGTCGGTGACGTAAACCCCGTCGGCCGCCTCCGCCAGAAGCTGCTCGAAGGAGAGGCTGCCGGTGGCGACGGTCAGGTTCGATGTCGCCACCGAGGGCAGCGAGCGGTAGCCGGCGCGCCCGGCGCTCCCGGTCGAAGCGGCAGCACCGCGGCGGGCGGTATAGGTGTCGTAGAGAAATGCCTGCAAATAGCCATCTTCAATGAGGGCACTCCGCCGCCGTGCCACCCCCTCGCCGTCAAACGGAGCCGACCCCAGGCCACCTGGGTCGAGCCCGTCGTCATGCAGGACGAGGGACTCACTGGCGACCTCGGCGCCAAGCCGCTCCGCGAATGGAGAGCGGCCTCGCTGGACGGCGCTGGCGGCGAGGGCGGCGCCGATCAGGCCGATGAAACTGGCGGCGACGGTGGGGTCGAGGACGACGGGGCAGGAGCGCGAGGCGGGCTTGCCGGCGCCGATCATCGCCACCGCGCGCTCGGCGCCTTCACGGCCGATCGCCTCCGGGTCAAGGCCGGCCGGCCCCCTGGCGAGGCCAAAGCCGAGCCCGGTCTCGCGGCCGGCGCCACTCTCGGCCAGCGCCTGCAGATAGGCGTAGCAAGTCGAAGACTCATAGCTGCCGGCGACGCCGGTCGAGGAGGCGATCGCGACCCGGTCCGCCGAGTCCACGTAGACCGCCTGCTCGACTCCGACGATCCGCGAGTCAGCCGCCAGGGCCGTGCGCTCGACGGCCAGCGCCAGCTCAGCGGCGTCGCCGGCCGGCCACTGCGCCAACGAGGGGTCGCTGAGGCCGTCAAGCGCCGGCGCGGCGCCATCTGCCTGCGGCGCCCCCGCGAACTCGTCCTCGTCGGCGGCGTTCGCAGCCTCGGCCGCCCGCGCCGCCAGCGTCGCGATTCCCGCTTCAGAGGAATCGGTTCCGTAGGCGTATCCGACCCGGCCGCCGATCCAGGCGCGCACTCCGACGCCCCGCTGGGTAGCCGCGGTTAGGCTTTCGACCTCGCCGCCATGGACGCGGATCTCGCGCCCGGCCTCCTCGGAGGCGTATGCCTCGGCATCGCCGGCCCCGGCGGCGAGCGTGGCCTCGACAGCGCGGCCGGCGAGCGCGGCGAGGTCGCTCATACCGCCGTCCCCCCCACCGTCATCGCCGCGATCCTGACGTGGCCCTGGCCAGTGCCGACCGGGGCTTTCTGGCCGCCCTTGCCGCACATTCCCGTCTTCATCCAGAAGTCGTTGCCGACGGCGTCAATCGCCGCCAGCGCCTCCAGGCAGTTGCCGACGAGGGTCGCTCCCCGACAGGGCCTGGTCACTCGGCCGCCCTCGATCAGGTAGCCCTCGGAGACGCCGAAGACGAAGTCGCCGGTCGCCGGGTCGACCTGGCCGCCGGCAAAGGAGACCGCGTAGAAGCCCTGTTCGACCTCGGCGATCATCGCCTCGGGCTCGGCATCGCCGGGCGCGATGTAGGTGTTGGTCATGCGCGGAATCGGCAGGTGGCGGAAGCTCTCTCGCCGGCCATTGCCGGTGGAGGCGACGCCGTCACGACCGGCGCAGAGCCGGTCGTAGAGAAAGGCGGTAAGGCGACCGTCCTCGATCACCCGGGTTTTCTGCGTCGGCGTGCCCTCGTCGTCGATCGCGTCGGAGCCCCACTCGTTGGGAAGGCGCCCGTCGTCGTAGGCGGTCAGCAGCGGCTGGGCGACCTGCTCGCCCATCTTGCCCACGTAGACGCTGGCGCCCTTCTGGATGTGATCGGCCTCGAGGCCGTGGCCGGTCATCTCGTGGAAGAGGACACCGCCGAAGCCGCCGCCGACGACGACCGGCATCGAGCCGGCCGGCGTCGCATCGGCGTCGAGCAGGATCAGCGCCTTACGCGCCGCCTGCTCGGCGATCAGCGCCGGGTCGTCTTCGAGCAGCTCAAAGCCGCGATGGGCCCCGAGGGTCTCGAAGCCGGTCTCGACCACGTCATCGCGGCGAGCCACCGCCTGCGCTCCGAGCCGGACCCGGGTGCGGTCGTCGCTGGTGAAAAGCCCCTCGGAGTTGGCGACGGCGATCTCGCGACGGGCCTCGCCGTAGGAAGCGGAGAACTGAGCGATCTCGCCGCCCTGAGAGCGGCCGCGCTCGTCGAGCTCGCGCAGCAGCTCGGCCTTGCGCCCAGCCGCAACCTGCTCAGGGCGATGCTCGATCGGCACCGGCTCGGTGGACACGGCGCGCAGCGGGCGCGGCTCGGCCCGCTCGCCGCGCAGGGCCGACGCGGCCTCGGCCGCGGCCCGCTCGATGTCGTCGGGATCGAGGCCGTCGACATGGGCGAAGTAGGTGGTGCCGCCGCTGACGACACGAACCCCGGCGCCCTCCTCGGCGCCGGACTGGACCGACTCGATCCGCGACTCGTCGATCGACATCGTCAGCCCGCCTCTGCGCTCGGCGAAGACCTCCGCGAACTCGCCGCCGGCCGCCAGCGCCCGGGCAAGGACGCGCTCTGCGACTGCCGGATCGATCAGCGGGGCCGGCTCGCTCACGGCTTCGGCCGTTTCCCGGCTAGCTCGATAAGCCGGCCAGCCGCGACGAACAACTCGGCGCCCGCGGCCGAGTCGGCCGCGTGATCGCTGCTACGGCCGCCCTTGTAATAGAGCCGCGCGAAGGGAAGGCGGGAGACCCGGCGCCGGCGCATGAAGGCAGCCGCCTCGTCGGCATAGCCGGAAACGCGGTCGAGCAATATGCGGTGCGGCTTTGGCGGCATCAACTTTTCTCGGCGAGCTTGGCAGGCGTTACGAGATCGCGCAAAACCGAGCGCATGTCGAAGAACATCAGAGAAGAAAGCACAAAGCGCTCAGTCACCGCGACCGCGACCAGCCCCCCGTGACGGACGGCGAAGACCTCACCCTGCTCGGTGCCGATGTGAACCTGCTCGACCGGCTCGCCGGCGGCTCCATCCGCGGTCCGCAGCAGCGAGGCGCTGTCCTCGCCCCAGCGCTCGGCATCGCCCGCGGCGGCCAACACCGACCCTTCGGAATCGAGGATCGCGGCGGCGCGCAGGTCGGCTGACATCTCGGTCAGGTACGCCAGCCCCTGCTCGGCGGCGTCATCGGAAACAACCCCTGTGGCGGCGTCGTCGGGCATCTACGTGAAAATAGCGGCCGTGTCCCTTGCCCGCGCTTCCTGGATCATCGTCGTCGCGATCTGCGCGATCGCCGTGGTCCTGTTCGCGATCAGTGGCTACACCGGTTATTCGGTGACGGTCGGGGCGGTTGGACTGGCCGCAGCGGTAAACCTGCTGCCCAGCCCCTAGGGGTCGCTGTCCCGGGGCGCGGATAGAGGCCCACCCACCATCCGCCTCGAAGCACGCCTGAGCTTTTAAGCGGCCCCTGAAGCACAGAAGCTTTCTACAGAGCCCTTTCCTTTAAAGCTTGCGTAATTCGGGGGCGTTGCGTGGGACGGGCCTGGCCGCCCTGTGGGCGAATGTGGCCGTAGGCCGCGAAATGCAATCTG
>DATCBF010000246.1:0-4711 GCA_036512025.1 Solirubrobacterales bacterium | reverse complement strand
AGGAGGGGGCGGGCCCATTCGACCTCACTTTCATCGACGCCGACAAGGTGAACACGCCCAGCTACTTCGCCTGGGCCCTCGAGCACTCTCACTCCGGCAGCCTGATCGTCGCCGACAACGTCGTCAGAGGCGGCAGCCTGGCCGAAGCCGACAGCGAGGATCCGGCAACCAAAGCCCAGCGCGCCTTTCACGAGACCCTGGCCAAAGAGCCACGGGTAACAGCAACAACGATCCAGACGGTGGGCGGCAAGGGCTACGACGGCTTCACTGTCGCCCTGGTCAACTAGTGCCCGCCCACGATCAGCGGACGAGTCAATTCGCCCGAGGCCCATCTGACCCCACCACCCCTAAGCTCCGTCCCCTGCTATCTTTCTGCGTCGGCCCACCCGGGCCAAAGTTCCACGCCTGCCGCCTAACTCCTGAGGCGACCGGTGATCCTTTGTTCGATACGAAACCGGAGCAATGAAGGTCCGAGCTTCCGTCAAGCCGATGTGCGAAAAGTGCAAGATCATCCGCCGCAATGGCGCGGTGCTCGTGATCTGCCCGAATCCCCGCCATAAGCAGCGGCAGGGCTAGCGCATGGCACGTATCTCCGGGGTCAACATCCCGGTCAACAAGCGGGTTGAAGTCGGCCTCACCTACATCTTCGGCATCGGTCGCTCGACTTCGCAGGAGCTCTTGGCCGAGACCAAGATCGACCCGAACACGTTTGGCAAGGACCTGACCGAGGACGAGGTCGTGCGCCTGCGTACGGCGATCGAGGATCGCGACGTCGAGGGCGACCTCCGCCGTGAGCAGTCCCTCAACGTCAAACGACTGATGGAGATCGGCTCCTACCGCGGCCTTCGCCATCGCCGCGGCCTCCCGGTCAGGGGCCAGCGGACCAAGACCAACGCCCGTGGCCGTAAGGGCCCGCGCCGGATGAGCATCGCCGGCAAGAAGAAGCCGACGAGGTAGCGCGCAGATGGCTGAGAAAAAACCCGCCAAGGGTCGTGCCCGTCGTCGCGTCAAAAAGAACGTGACCTATGGGCAGGCGCACATCAAGACTTCCTTCAACAACACGATCGTCACCCTGACCGACACCGATGGCAACGTGATCGCCTGGGAGTCGGCCGGGTCGGCCGGTTTCAAAGGCTCGCGCAAGTCGACCCCGTTCGCTGCTCAGGTGACTGCCGATTCCGCCGCCAAGAAAGGCATGGAACACGGCCTGGAGAAGGTCGAGGTTTTCGCCAAGGGCGCCGGCTCCGGCCGCGAGACGGCGATTCGCTCGCTGCAGGCCGCCGGCCTCGACGTCACCACCGTCAAGGATGTCTCGCCGCAGGCCCACAATGGCTGCCGCCCGAAGAAGAGGCGGCGCGTCTGATGGCCCGCGACACTTCCCCCCAGTGCAAGCAGTGCCGTCGCGAGGGCCAGAAGCTCTTCCTCAAGGGCGAGCGCTGCTTCACCGACAAGTGCGGTGTCGAGCGCCGCTCGTACCCGCCTGGCGAGCACGGCCGCGGCCGCATGCGCCAGTCCGAGTACCGGGTACAGCTGCGCGAGAAGCAGAAGACCCGCCGTTACTACCAGGTGCTCGAGAAACAGTTTCGCGCCTACTACGACAAGGCTTCGCGCCAGGATGGCGTCACCGGCGAGAACCTGCTTCGCCTGCTGGAGTCGCGCTTCGACAACGTCCTGGTGCGGCTCGGCTTCGCCGCCTCCCGTCGCCAGTCACGCCAGCTGATCCGGCACGGCCACTGGCTGATCAACGGCCGCCGCGTCGATATCCCCTCTTACCAGGTCCGTCCCGAGGACATCATCTCGATCAAGCCGAGTTCGGCCGCCACCGACACCGTTCGGCAGGCGACGGAGCTTGTTTCGACCGTGCCGGCCTGGTTGCAGGCCGACCACGACGCGCTTACAGCCAAGATCCTGCGCTTTCCCGAGCGCTCTGAGATCTCGGCGCCGGTCCAGGAGCAGCTGATCGTCGAGCTGTACTCCAAGTAGTCCGGGCATCAATTTCTGAACACGCATACGCAAGGAACTCATGACCACTGATTTCCAGGTCCCCCGCATCACTGCAGAGAAAGTGGACGATCGCCGCGGCACCTTCACCGTCGAGCCGCTCGACAAGGGCTTCGGCTACACGTTCGGCAACAGCCTTCGCCGCGTTTTGCTCTCCTCGCTTGGCGGCGCTGCCATCGTCAGCGTCCGTATCGAGGGAGTCGCGCACGAGTTCTCGACCGTGCCCGGTGTCAAAGAGGACGTCACCGACATCATCCTCAACCTCAAGGACCTCGTCGTCCGCATGCACACCGATGCCGACGAGATCGAGGCGCCGCTGGTCGCGACCGGCCCCGGTGAGGTGAGGGCGAAGGACATCGATCTTCCCTCCGGTGTCGAGATCCTCAACCCCGAGGCGCCGATCGCCACGCTCGAGAAGAAAACGAAACTCGAGGTCTACCTGACCATCGGCCGGGGCCGCGGCTATTCGCCGGCGGAAGAGAACAAGACCGACGAGCAGCCGATCGGCGTGATCCCGATCGACTCGATCTTCTCGCCGATTCGCCGTGCTTCCTACGCGGTGGCCACGGCTCGTGTCGGGCAGCGGACCGACTTCGACAAGCTGACCCTGGACCTCGAGACCGACGGCTCGATCGAGCCGGCTGCCGCGATGCGCGAGGCCTCCGAGATCCTGATCAAGAGCCTGGCCATCTTCACCGACGCCGACCGCGTCGAGGAGCTGACCGCTCGCGATCCGGTAGCGGCGTTGCCGGCCGATCCGATGGCCGGCCCCAACGGTGACTCGGCCGCCGCCAACAATGGTCTCGACGAGATCCTGATCGAGGAGCTCGAACTGGGCGTGCGCTCTTACAATTGCCTGAAGCGGGCCGGCGTTCAGACGGTCGGCGACCTGGTGCGCAAGTCACGCTCAGAGTTGAACGCGATCCCCAACTTCGGTCAGAAGTCGATCGAGGAAGTGATCGAGACGCTCCACTCCCGCGGCCTCGACCTGCACCAGGACTGAGGAAGCGGCGAGAACGGAGAGGATGATCAGGTGCGTCACCGCAAGAAGCGCAACAAGCTGAGCCGCGATTCCGCGCATCGTGAGGCGCTGCTCGCGAACCTCTCCAAGCAGCTGATCGAGCACGAGCGGATCGAAACCAGCCAGGCCAAGGCCAAGGCGGTCAAGCCCGAGGTCGAGCAGCTGATCACGCTCGCCAAACGCGGGAGCCTGCACGCCCGGCGCCAGGCGCTGGCGACGCTTCACAACGACAAGTTCATCGTGCACAAGCTGTTCGAGGAGGTCGCTCCCCGTTACACCGAGCGGCCCGGTGGGTACACCCGGATCGTCAAGTTGGGGCCGCGCAAATCGGACTCCACGGAGATGGTCTACCTCGAGCTGGTCTAGGCGGGCAGGCGGGGTGCCTCCTCCCCGCTCAGTCGTAGCTGACGGACTCCAAGTAGAGGCCGTGGGGTGGAGCCGTTTCGCCTGCCTCTGAGCGGGGTGCTCCCTTGAGGAGCCGATCGAGGCTTTCTGGGGCTCGGCGGCCTGTGCCTACTTCGAGGATCGTGCCGACGAGGACTCGGACCATGCTGCGCATGAAGGCGTCGGCCGTGATGCGGAAGCTGAGGATGTCTCCGTCTTGAGCCCATTCGGCGCCGTAAACGATGCGGTTGAAGTGGACGTGGTCGGTTTGGGTGGGCGTGAAAGCGGTGAAGTCGTGTTTGCCGATCACGGCCGTCGCGGCCGCCTTGAGGGCATCTTGGTCGGTTCGGTGCGGCCACCAGAGCGAGCGCTTCTCCTCGAACGGGCTCGAGGCGAAGCGGGTGAGCAGGCGGTAGCGGTAGGTGCGCGAGAGCGCGTCGCCCCGGGCATCGAAGCCATCCTTGGCGACCCTCGCCGCGGTGACGGCGATGTCACGCGGGCCGAGGCCGTTCACTCGCCGGGCCAGATCTCTGGGCATCTCGGCGCTGGTCTCGAAGCTCGCTACCTGCCCGGTTGCGTGCACACCCGCGTCGGTCCGGCCGGCGACGACAAGTCGCACCGGCTCCCGCAGGACGGTCGCCAGCGAAGCCTCCAGCTCGCCCTGCACGGTCCGCAGCCCAGCCTGAGCCGCCCAGCCCTTGAACCCCGTCCCGTCATATTCGATCTCCAGCCTCACCGTCGCCATGGCGGCAGTATGCAGCTCTCGATGCCTAGAATCGCTCCCATGCGAGTCCTGCTCACCAACGACGACGGCATCACCGCCCCCGGCCTGCAGGCGGCCCGCCGCGCCCTACGCGGGATCGAGGGCGTCGAGGTCGACGTGATCGCCCCCGACTCCAACCGCAGCGCCACCGCCCGCAGCATCACCACGCGCTCGCCGCTGAGTATTGAGGAGGTCGAGTTCGGCGATGGCCACAGCGGCTTTGCCACCGACGGAACCCCGGTCGACTGCGTCCGCTTCGCCGAGCTCGGGTTGGTCGGTGGCCGCCCTGACCTGATCGTCTCGGGCATCAACCACGGCGCCAATCTCGGCGACGACATCACCTACTCGGGAACCGTCGCCGCCGCCTTCGAGGGGATTGTGCTCGGCATCCCGGCGGTGGCGCTGTCGCAGCAATCTTCAGGGGGAGGCATGGGTTACGTCAGCGGGCGCTTTGATTTTGCTGTTGCCGCCGCCTTCACGGCCCAGCTTGTAAGCCGGCTCGTCACCGAGCCGATGCCCGAGGCAACCCTGATCAACGTCAA
>DATCBF010000245.1:0-2382 GCA_036512025.1 Solirubrobacterales bacterium | reverse complement strand
CAGCAGGCGCTGATCCTCGGCGCCACTCCAGCCGCCCTGCGCAAGTACGTCGAAAGCAGCTACTACGGCGAAAGCGGGGTGGACGTCAAGCTCAAGGCGGGGGTCGAACTGCGCTTCGGCGATGCCTCTCAGGCCGCTCGCAAGTGGCGCGCCGCCGCCGCTGTACTCGCCGATCCGTCGGTGACCGCGCTCGATTATGTAGACCTGCACGCTCCCAGCCGTCCTGCGATCTGGGGCTCGGGTCACACCTTGCCGACGGCTCCCTAGTCGTCAGGGCCCAACTTCATCCGTGTTTGCCTCGAGTCCCGCATCCGGCGGGCCAGAGCCGCTAAGTGGCCGTTTACAGTGGCTTCGATCAACCCTCTGCCCAACCCTCGACCTCAGAGTTAGATTGGGCAAACTCTCAACCTAGCCTTGAGACATTCGCCTTGCAGGATAGCCCCCAGTCGTTTGACAGAGGGCCGAGAATGCCCTACGTTGAGCGCAATTTCCACAGTTGCAAAGGATGCTTGAACCCTTAAGCATCCCTGCAGCCTCGGACGAAAAAAGGCTCAACTCAAACGGCAGCCCCCTAAAGGCGCCGAGCTGGAGAAATCGGGAGATGGAATCCACATACCTTGCGGTCATAAAGGTCGTCGGCGCAGGCGGCGGCGGTACCAACGCGGTCAGTCGCATGGTCGACGCGGGCATCCGCGGCGTTGAGTTTGTCGCGGTCAACACCGACGCCCAGGCGCTGCAGGCCTGCGATGCGGACATCAAGCTTTCGATCGGCCAGGAGCTGACGCGAGGGCTTGGCGCCGGGGGCAACCCCGAGGTCGGAGCGGGCGCGGCGGCTGAGAGCCGCGACGAGATCAAGGAGGCGCTGAAGGGCGCCGACATGG
This sequence comes from Solirubrobacterales bacterium, assembly GCA_036512025.1. Classification (GTDB taxonomy): domain Bacteria; phylum Actinomycetota; class Thermoleophilia; order Solirubrobacterales; family 70-9; genus DATCBF01. The sequence continues at coordinate 1,501 of DATCBF010000245.1, read as the reverse complement.
TCTTCGTCACCGCCGGCGAGGGTGGTGGCACCGGCACCGGGTCGGCGCCGGTGATCGCCGAGATCGCCAAGGAAGAGATCGGCGCCCTCACGGTCGGCGCGGTCACCAAGCCTTTCGAGTTCGAGGGCAAACGACGGATGCAGCAGGCGCTCGAGGGGATCGAGAAACTGCGCAACAACGTCGACACCCTGATCATCGTCCCCAACGAGAAACTGCTGCAGGCGGTCGAGCGGCGTACCAGCGTGCTCGAGGCTTTCCGCCAGGCCGACGACATCCTGCGCCAGGGCGTGCAGGGCATCACCGACCTGATCACGATCCCCGGCCTGATCAACCTCGACTTCGCCGACGTGCGCACGATCATGCGCGACGCCGGCTCCGCTCTGATGGGCGTCGGCTCCGCCTCCGGCGAGGCCCGCGCCCTCGACGCCGCCAAGGCGGCAATCACCTCGCCCTTGATCGAGGAGTCGATCAAGGGCGCCACCGGGATGCTGCTCAACATCACCGGCCCCGAGGACCTCGGCCTGTTCGAGGTCAACGAGGCGGCGCAGCTGGTCCAGGCCGAGGCTGACGACAACGCCAACATCATCTTCGGCTCCGTCGTCGACCAGTCGATGCGCGACGAGGTCCGCGTCACCGTGATCGCCACCGGCTTCGAGGGCTTCGAGCTGCTCGCTCGCTCGCCACAGCGGGTCCGCCGTCGCTACGAGGCGAAGCCGCGGATCTCCCCGGACGACACCGACATCCGCAAACTTCGGGTTTCGGATGACGACATCGAAGTGCCCGGGTTCCTTAAAGACTAGGTCTCGACGACCGGCTCTCCGGGGGTGTCGGGGGGTCCTTCTCCCGCCGCTTCGCGGGAGTTCGTGAGAAGGACCCCCCGACACACCTTGTGGGCGGGGCAGCGAATAGCCTTGCGCGTCTGTGAGCGATCTTCGTCGTACTCCTTTCTATGAGCTTCATGTTGAGCTGGGCGCCAAGTTGGTGCCCTTCGCCGGTTGGGAGATGCCGGTTACTTATGAGGGGATCCTTGAGGAGCATTCGGCTGTGCGGACTCATGCCGGGATGTTTGACGTCTCTCATATGGGCGAGGTTGAAGTTGAGGGCCCTGGGGCGCTTGCCTTTTTGCAGCGGATGCTCTCCAACGACGTCGCCGCGATCGCTCTTGGTGGCGCCCAGTACTCGTGCCTGTGTAACGAGGAAGGGGGCGTCCTCGACGACCTCTTCACCTATCGGCTCGGCGGCGACCGCTTCCTGATCGTCACCAACTCCGCCAACCACGAAGCCGACCTGGCCTGGCTGGGAGCCCACAGCCGCGACCTCGACGTCTCGGTTCGCGACGTCGCCGACCGCTACGCGATGCTCGCCGTGCAGGGTCCGCACGCCCGCCAAATTGTCAGTGGCGCCCTCGGCATCGAGCTTCCCGCCCGCATGCATGTCGCCCACGCCCGCGTCGGTGGCCGTCCGGCACTGGTCTGCGGCACTGGTTACACCGGCGAGGACG
>DATCBF010000244.1:0-4686 GCA_036512025.1 Solirubrobacterales bacterium | reverse complement strand
CTCGTCGTCTCCCATCGACTCATCGGTAGAGCCCTGCTTTGAGAAGTTCTTCGTTCGCGGTCGCCCAGCGCTCGAGGCTCCCCTCCTCCAGGAGCGAGCCGCCCAGCACCTGTTCCAACAAGGGGGCGAAGCTGAGCGGCGCCCAGATCAGGAAGAAGTGCTGGAGGGTCGCCCAGAGGCGGTCGGCGTCGGGGCGCAGCGCGCCCTTCTCGGCAAGGCCGTCGAGCTCGGCGCGGCCGCCCTCGATCATCGACAGGAAGAGCTTGGCGCTGCCCGGCGTCCCCTCCACCAGCGCCCGGCCCAGATAGGCGCAGACGTCGGGGCGATCGCGCATCACGCGGGCCGTCTGCTCGGCCCGGCGGCGCAGCAGCTCCGGGCCCTCGATCGGCTCACCGGATTCGTAAGTGGCGCCGAACTCCCGGAGCGCGGCCTCGTCGACGACGGCGACCAGACCGTCCTTGCCGCCGAAGTGGTGGACGATCAAGGCGGGCGAGACCTCCGCGGACTTGGCTACCTCGCGCAGCGAGGTAGCGTCGATTCCCTTCTCACCAAAGAGACGAAGGGCGGCTCCGAGGATCGAGTCCCTGGCATTACCTGAACGCATGTTCAGTACTGTACGGATGTTCAGCAACCCTGGCGCCTCTGCACCAGCCGGCGCTGCTGAGCTCACACCTGCGCGACTTCCTCGCCGCGGCCTGACGTGAGAGCATGAGGAGCCGATGAGTGACTTTCTCGTCAAGCGCGACGATCTGCGCCAGTGCCGCGTCGCCGAGTCCGAGGCGCCGGCGCTCGAGGCCGGGCAGGCGCTGCTGCGGGTCGACAGCTTCGGGCTGACCGCGAACAACGTCACCTACGCGGTGATGGGCGAGGCGATGTCCTACTGGGACTTCTTCCCGGCGCGGGACGGCTGGGGCCGGGTTCCGGTGTGGGGCTTCGCCGAGGTGGATCGCAGCGAGGCCGAGGGGGTCGAGCCGGGGACACGCGTGTACGGGTACCTGCCTCCCTCCTCGCATCTCGTCGTCACCCCCGTGAGCGCCGGCGAGGCCGGCTTCGTCGACGGCTCGCCACACCGGGCGGCGCTGCCCTCCGCCTACCACCGTTACCTGACGACGGGGGCTGATCTCTTCTACCGGGACGGCACCGAGGAGATCCAGATGCTGCTGCGGCCGCTCTTCTTCACCTCGTTCCTGATCGACGATCAGCTCGCCGACGAGGGCCTGGCGAGCCGCGGGCCGATCGTGATCTCCAGCGCCTCAAGCAAGACGGCGATCGCCGCCGCCTTCCTCCTCGGCCGCCGTCAGGGAGTCGAGCTGATCGGCCTCACCTCGCCCGGCAACACCGAGTTCGTCGAGGGCCTCGGCATCTACGGCCGCGCCGTTGCCTACGACGCGATCGACTCGCTCGAGCGCGGGCCCGCCACCTTCGTCGACATCGCCGGGGATGGCGCCGTGCGCCACGCGGTCCACTCCCACTTCGGCGACGAGCTGGTCCACAGCATGGCCGTCGGAGTCACGCACTGGGAGGAGCTGGGGGCGGGTGAGGGCGAGCTGCCGGGGCCGACGCCGAGCTTCTTCTTCGCTCCCGACCGGGTCGTCAAACGCACCGAGGACTGGGGCCGCGCCGGGCTCGAGACAAACGTGGCGGATGCCTGGCACCCGTTCTGCCAGTGGACCGCCGGATGGCTCAAGACGATCCCGGGCCAGGGTTTCCAGGCGGTCGAAGCCGCCTACATAGACGTGCTTGAGGGCCGTGTCGACCCCAAGCACGCCCATGTGATCTCGCTCAGCTAGACCCGGGAACGGCGGGAAGGGCCACCGCGCAGCTGCGGCGCGAGAAGCATCACCAAGCCGATCACTATGCAGATGATTCCGAGCACATAGTTGACGAGGATTGCGAGCACGATTCCGATGACTATGAGTAGTAGCGATAGTGGCATGACACCGTGAGTACCCGGCGCTGGGGCCCGGTAAACCTCCGGGCAGCGCGCTCGAATCAGCCGTCTCCCCTGGCCTCGAGCAGCTCCAGCATCATCTGGTGATACGCGATTCCGGTGAGAAGGGCGCGCTCACTCCCCTTCCATCCCTCGGCCTCGCGCACCTGCTCGAGATAGCCTCCAAGCTCCTCCAGTTTCTCCCGGTGCCAGGCTTCTCGCGGCTCCCGCAGCGGCCGCGGATCGGCGCCGGCGAAGACCTTGAGCATCGCTTCGTCGCGCATCTGCGGCGGCGCGGCGCTCGGTTCGGCGATCCAGCGGCTGAGCGCCTCGCGACCCCTCTCGGTCAGCACATAGCTCTTGCGCCTGCGCCCGCCCGGCTCCTGCCGCGCCGACAGGTAGCCGGCGGCGGCGAGGCGGGCGGGCTCCTCGTATGCGGTGGTGTGCGGAACGGGCCAGAAATTCTCGATCGTTTTCTCCAGCGCTTGCTTGATGTCGTATGAGGTCGCCTCACCAAGCTGATCAAGCAGCGCCATCAGCGCATAGGAGGTGGAGGTCAGGCGAATGGGCTTGCTTTTCATGATTCGATCCGTATAGTTCGAGACGAATGGTAAACTAAGACCCGGCGAAGTGAGAGGCCAAGATGCCAGACACCGATCGCAGCAGCACCGCCGACTCATCCGACTACGACGCCATCGTGATCGGCGCAAGCCTTGCAGGTTGCACCACCGCGATCTTGCTCGGCCGCGCCGGAGCCCGGGTCGCGCTGGTCGACAAAAACCCGGATCCCCGTGCCTTCAAGCGCGTCTGCTCCCACTTCATCCAGGCTTCGGCGGTGCCGACCATGGAACGCCTCGGGTTGCTCGATGCGATCGTCGAGGCAGGGGGCGTGCGCTCGCGCATCCGCGCCTGGACTCCCTGGGGCTGGATCGAGGCGCCCCCCGAGGCCGCGGGCCTCTCGGTCAACCTACGCCGCGAGCTGCTCGATCCGCTCGTGCGTGAAATGGCGGCTTCGACCCCGGGTGTCGAGCTCTTGCTCGGCCAGACGGCGCAGCGCCTGATCCAGGAGCGGGGAGCGGTTCGCGGCGTCGGCGTCGGCGATCGCGCCGGCGAGGAGACGCTGCTGCGCGCTCCCCTCGTGGTCGGAGCCGACGGCCGCGACTCGCGGATCGCCGAGCTTGGCGATGTCGAGACGAAGACAACCCCGCACGGGCGCTTCGCCTACGGCGCCTACTTCGAGGGCGCGATGCCGGACCGCGCTCCCGACGGCACCTTCTGGATGCTGGACCCGCAGTGGGCGGCGGCGTTCCCGACCGACAGCGGGCTCGTCTTCTACGCGGTGATGCTGACCAAGGACCTCCTGCCCGAGTTCAAGCGCAACCCCGAGGCCGCGCTCGTCTCCTTCATCGCCGACCTGCCCGAGGCGCCGCCGATACGGGCCGGCCGGCAGGTGAGCGCGGTCACCGGCAAGCTCGAGATGCCCAACCGAGAGCGTGCCACCGTCGCGCCCGGGCTGGCGCTCGTCGGCGACGCGGCGTTGGCGGCGGACCCGCTTTTCGGAGTCGGCTGCGGCTGGGCGCTGCAGTCGGGCGAGTGGCTTGCCGACAGCGTCGCGCCGGCGCTGCGCGGGGAAGGGTCGCTCGAACGCGGCCTTGCCCGCTACCGCCGCCGCCACCGTCGTCAGCTGCGAGGCCATGCCTTCCTCGTCAACAACTACGCGACGGGCCGGCCGATCTCCTCCGGCGAAAAGGCGCTGTACGCGGCGGCCGCGCGCGACCCCAAGGTGGCGGCGATATTCGACGCCGTCGGCACCCGGCGGATCAAGCCCAGCCGCATGTTCGCGACAGCGATGCCGCGCGCCTTCGCGGTGAACGCGAGGCACGCGCTGAGCCGGCGGGGAAACAACTCGGCAGAGTCGGGGGTTGCCGCCGCGTAGTGAAGGTCCCTGGCGAGCCGGGGACCTCTGGAGCCTCCCGGCACGTACAAGGAGGTGTGGCCTCAGTTGACTGGATCGCCCGCCCGCTGCAGGCTGGCGCCATGACTCCTGCGCAAAGGGACGGGAAGCGCGCCGGCGAGGCGGCGCTGGTCAGGGCGGCGCAGGGCGGTTCCGAGGAAGCGCTCGAGGCTCTGTTCCGGCGCCACTGGCAGGGGGCGCACCGTGCCGCCTATCTGATCGTCCGCGATTCGCAGGCGGCCGAGGACATCGCCCAGGAGGCATTCCTCGCCGCGATCCGAGTGCTCGACCGCTTCGACCGCCGCCGTCCCTTCCGGCCCTGGCTGCATCGAATTGTGGTCAACCGTGCGATCGACCACACCAGGGCGCGCAAGCTGCGCCGGGAGACCGCCGCCGATGCCGCGCTCGCGGAGACGATTGCCGAGGAGAGCCCGCAGCTGGGACACGAGGCGATGTCCGCGCTTGCCGAACTCTCCCCCGAGCATCGCGCGGTGATCGTCCTCCGCTACCTGCTCGACTACACGCCCGGTGAGATCGCGCCGATGCTCGAGCTGCCCCGCGGCACCGTCAACTCCCGCATTCGACGGGCGCTCGACCGGCTCGCGGAGCACTTCGAGCAGGAGGACCGATGAGCGAGACCGAGCGAGAGATTCGCGGCGCCCTGCGAGAGGCGAGCGCCCCCGCCGAGAACGAGGCGATGGAGCGTGGCTGGCGGCTGGCCCAGGCCGCCTACGGGGAGCGAGCCGAGTCGCGGCCGTCTCGCCGTCCGGGTCGCCGCGGCCTGCAACTCGTCCTCGTCGTC
>DATCBF010000243.1:0-6015 GCA_036512025.1 Solirubrobacterales bacterium | reverse complement strand
GTACTGGACCTTGCCGCCGCGGGCGGCGACCAGCGGCGTCCCGCAGGCGGCCATCACGTCCTGGCCCTGGTGCGTGTGCCCGTCGCGGGGGGCGCCGAAGCGGTCGGCCGCGGTGCCGTAGTCGTGAGGGCCAAGCTCGGGGAAGGCGTAGCCATAGAAGCTGAAGCTGAGGACGGGGCTTTCGGTCGAGGTCGTGGCGCGGGCGGCGACGGCGCCGGTCTGGGCTTCGATCCGGAAGCTGTAGGTGCCGTTGCGAGCGGGGCGCCCTTCCGAGGTGGTCCCGTCCCAGCGGATGGTGGCCGGCACATTCGGCGCGACGTCGTTGCGGTAGAAGCTGCGGACGACGGCGCCGGTGGAATCGACGACGTCGATCACGAGGTCGTTCTGGGGCTGGGTGCTGGCGATCGTGTAGGTGAGCTTGGGATAGCGGAAGCCGAAGTAGAAGGATCTGCGCGGCGAGGTCTGGGCCGAGACGATGCTGAGGGCCCCGGCGCTGGGTGTCCCGGTCGCGGGGGCGCCGGTTGGGCTGCCGGCGGGAGGTGGTGGACCGCCGGCAGGCGTCGTCGCGCCGCCGGTCGTCGCAGAGGCCACTCCGGCGAAGCTCGCCAGGAGCATCGCCACGACCGTTACGAACAGCTTTCCGGCCAACCCAGGCCGGACGCAGATGCCCACTGCCACATGCCCTCTCTTTCGATGGCCTACGGAGTTAGCTGTCGGGCTCGCGCTGAAAGAGATGCGCTACAGATCGTCTTCGTCCGATTCGCCCCTGAGACCTGCAACGGCCTCTGCGGTTCCTCCGTTCCCGGCCGGATGGACCCGGCTGGGATTCGGCACTATTGGCGCGGCAGTATAGACACGGAGGCGGCCGCAGACACTTAAGCGGCGCTGCGGCTATCATCCCGGAGCCGCTGGGGGTCTCCCTGCGGCTTTTCTCTGATGAAGACCTATGTAGCCAAGCCCTCCGACCGCCAGCGTGACTGGTACGTGATCGATGCCGAGGGGCAGACCCTGGGCCGCATGGCGACCCGTATCGCCGATGCGCTGCGCGGTAAGCGCAAGCCCGAGTACACGCCCCACATCGACACCGGCGACTTCATCGTCGTCATCAACGCGGAGAAAATCCACGTCACCGGTGACAAGATGAAACAGAAGACCTACTGGCGCCATAGCGGCTACCCCGGTGGGATCAAGTCTCGGACGCTGGCCGAGATGCTCGACCGTCGCCCCGAGGAAGTCATCCGCAAGGCCGTCAAGGGAATGCTGCCGCGCAACCGCCTTGCCCGTCAGCAGCTGACCAAGCTGAAGGTCTACGCCGGGCCCGACCACCCACACGCGGCGCAGATGCCGAAACCGATGGAAATAGAGAAATGACAGACGAGCAGAACAACGAGACTTCCGAGCAGCCCACCGAGCCCGACGTCGTCGAGGAGACTCCGGCCGAGGAGCCTGTAGCCGAAGAGCCGACCGCTCCCGAGGCCGAGTCCGCCGAGGAGCCGGTGGCCGCCGATGGAGCCGAGTCTGAGCCCGCCGCCGACGAGGCCCCAGAGACTCCGGCCGAGGAGCCTGTAGCCGAGGAGGAGCCCGACGTCGTCGAGGAGACCCCGGTCGAGGAGCCCGTCGCCGAGAGGCCAAAGGCCCCGGAGAAGAAGGCCGATGTAATCCCTGGCGCCGACCTGGAGCCGATCGCAGTTGAGCCCGAGGCCAAGCTCAGCACCGAGGAGCGCGCTCGTCTCGAGGCCGAGGAAGAAGAGCGCGCCAAACGCGAGGCCGAGCTGGCCGGCGCCGGCGACGAAGAGCCCGGCGCCGCCGATCGCGCCCCGGCGAAAATGGCAAGCGACGCCCGCTTCCTGGCGACCGGCAAGCGCAAGAACGCGATCGCCCGCGTCACTGTCACCCCGGGCGATGGCAAGTTCGTTATCAACAAGCGCGACCTGGCCGAGTTCTTCCCCCGCCCGCTCCATCAGACGATGGCTCGTCAGCCTTTGGTGGCCGCCGGCTACGAGGGCAATGTCGACATTCGGGTGCTGGTCCACGGCGGCGGCATCAGCGGCCAGGCCGGCGCGGTCCGCCACGGGATCGCCCGGGCACTGACCGAGATAGACCCCGAGCTGCGCGGCGATCTCAAGCGCCGTGGCTTCCTGACCCGTGACGCGCGAGTCAAGGAGCGTCGCAAGGCGGGGCTCAAGAAGGCCCGTAAGAAGCCGCAGTTCAGCAAGCGCTGACGGGGTCTGGGTGACGTCGGAGCGCAAGCTCTTCGGAACCGACGGGGTCCGGGGAGAGGCTGGAACGTTCCTTACCGCCGAGCTGGCCACTTCTCTGGGGAGGGCTGCCACCGCCTCGGTGCGCTCGGAGCGCCCGCAGGTATTGATCGTTCGCGACACGCGCGAGTCCGGCCCGATGCTGGAGGCGGCGCTGGCCGCCGGTGTCGCCGCCGCCGGTGGCGACGCGCTGCTCGGTGGGGTGCTGCCGACCCCGGCGGCGGCGATTATGGTCAGGCGTCTGGGCCTCGACCTGGCCGCGGTCGTCTCCGCCTCCCACAATCCCTACCGCGACAACGGCATCAAGTTCTTCTCCGGTGAGGGGACGAAGCTGAGTGACGAGACCGAGGCGAGGATGGAGTCGCTGCTCGACGGTGACATCTTGGCGGCGGAGGTCGGCGCCGTGCGCGAGCTGAACGGTGGGCTAGAGGACTATCTGCGGGCGCTGGAGGCGGCCTTCCCGCTCGACCTCTCCGGGACCAAGGTCGTGCTCGATTGCGCCAACGGCGCCACCTTTCGCGCCGCGCCGGCGATCTTCGAGCGCCTCGGCGCCGAGGTCGAGACGATCGCCGCCGAGCCCGACGGCCGCAACATCAACGACAACTGCGGCTCGACCCATATCGAGGGCCTGGCCGCTCGGGTCGCCGACTCCGAGGCGACGATCGGCTTTGCCTTCGACGGCGATGGCGACCGGGTGCTGGCGGTCGACGGCAGCGGTCGCCCCCACGACGGCGACGAGCTGATCGCCCTCGCCGCGCTCGGCCTCTCGAGCAGGGGCGAGCTCAACGGCGGCGTCGTCGTCACCGTGATGAGCAACTACGGCTTCCACCAGGCGATGGAGGCGGCTGGGATCGACGTCGCCGTGACCAGCGTCGGCGACCGCTACGTGCTCGACGAGATGCGGCGCCGCGACTGGGTACTCGGCGGCGAGCAGTCCGGCCACATCATCGCTACCGACTTCGTCGCCACCGGCGACGGGATCGCCGCCGCGCTGACGACGATGCGCGAGTTGGGCGCCCGCTCGCTTGCCGACGCGACGCCGATGCGGAAGTTGCCTCAGACGCTCGTCAACGTCGAGGTTGCCGACCGCGAGGCGATCTCCGGCGCCGACGCCGTCTGGGCCGCGGTCGAGCGCGAGGGGGAGGGGCTGGCGGATCGCGGCCGGGTCCTCCTGCGCCCGTCCGGGACCGAGCCGCTGGTCCGGGTCATGGTCGAGGCGCCCACCGCCGAGGAGGCCGACGCGGTCTGCCGCCGACTGGTCGAGATCGTCAAGAACGAGCTCGCGTAGCGCCGGTCTCTACCCTTAACCGTCCTTATGTGTGGAATCGTCGGATATGTGGGCGGGCGCCCCTGCAGCGACCTGCTGGTCGCCGGGCTCGAAAAACTCGAGTACCGGGGCTATGACTCGGCCGGCGTCTCGATGATCGAAGACGGCAAGATCGACAGCGTTCGCGCCGTCGGCAACCTCGCCAACCTGCGTGCCGCCTTCGAGGAGCAGCGGGGCGCCGATGGCTCGGCCCCGACCGCGACCACCGGTGTCGCCCACACTCGCTGGGCCACCCACGGCCGGGTGACCGAGGAGAACGCGCACCCCCACGGCGACTGCAGCGACCGCATCCATATCGTTCTCAACGGAATCGTCGAGAACCACGCGACGCTTCGTCGCGAGCTGTCAGCCGAAGGGCACGTCTTCAGCTCCGAGACCGACGCTGAGATCGTCTCCCATCTGATCGAGCGCAACTACGACGGCGACCTGACCGCGGCGGTGCGGGCGACCTTCGCCGAGCTGCGCGGCCACTACGCCTTCGTCGCCATGCACGCTGACGAGCCGGAGCTGCTCGTGGGGGCACGCAAGGAGTGCCCACTGGTCGCCGGCATCGGCAACGGCGAGACCTTCCTCGCTTCGGCGATCCCGGCCTTCCTTGCCGAGACCCGTCAGGCGCTGCTGATCGAGAACGGCGAGATCGTCACCATCGACGCCGCCGGGATCACGATCACCGACGCCGACGGCGCTCCGGTGGAGCGCCCGTCTGAAGAGGTCGCCTGGGACGAGGAAACCGCCGAGAAGGGCGGTTATGAGACCTTCATGCTGAAGGAGATCCATGAGCAGGCCGACGCGGTCGCCGAGACGATCGCCGACCGCCTGCCGACTGACGAGGGGGTGGATCTTTCCGAGGTGGAGCTGGACGACTCCTTTTTGCGTGGCCTGAAGCGGATCGTGATCGTCGCCTGTGGGACCTCCTACCACGCCGGTTTGATCGGCCGCTACGCGATCGAGGAGTGGGCGCGGGTGCCGGTTGAGATGGACATCGCCTCCGAGTACCGCTACCGCAACCCGGTGATCGGCCCCGGCGATCTGGTGATCGGCATGACCCAGTCGGGCGAGACCGCCGACACCTTGGCGGCGATGCGGCTGGCGCGCGAAGGCGGGGCCAAGGTGCTGGCGGTGACCAACATCATGGGAAGCCAGGCGACCCGTGACGCCGATGCGGTGATCTATACCCGGGCCGGGTTGGAGATCTCCGTCGCGGCGACCAAGACCTTCGTCGCCCAGGTGGCAGCGATGTACCTGATCGGCCTGCGGCTGGCCGAGCTGCGGGGCACCCTCTCGCCACAGCGGCTGTCGGAGCTGGTGGTCGAGATGAAGGGCCTTCCCTCCAAGATCGAGGAGACGATCGCCGCCGTTGAAGGCCCTGTGCGGGAGGCGGCCGCGATCCACTTCGAGCAGGAATTTTTCCTCTACATGGGCCGCAACATCGGCCTCCCGATCTGCCTCGAGGGCGCCCTGAAGCTGAAGGAGATCTCCTACATCCCAACCGACGCCTACGCCGCCGGCGAGATGAAGCACGGACCGATCGCGCTACTTGACGAGTCGACCCCGGTCGTCTGCGTCGCCAACGACAGCCCGGTGCTGGAGAAGGTCCTCTCCAATATCGCCGAGGTGCGGGCCCGCGGCGCGCAGACGATCGCGATCGCGACCGAGGGCTCGGCGCGGGCCGGCGAGGTCGCCGACGAGATAATCGAGGTCGCCCGCACCGACTGGATCCTGCAGCCGATCCTCGCGATCCTGCCGTTGCAGCTGCTCGCCTACGACATCGCCCGCGCCCGCGGCCTCAACGTCGATCAACCGCGAAACCTGGCCAAGACCGTCACGGTTGAGTAACGACGCTAGGATGCCGCGACCATGAAGTCCCGTCTTGTCCTTCTCCTTGCCGCTCTTGCGGCCTTCAATGCGCTCTCCGGTTGCGGCGGCGGTGGCAGCAGCTCAACTCCTGAGCCGGCCACGATCGCTCCCGCGAGCTCCTCGGTCTTCGTCGAAGCGGCGGTGCGGCCGCAGGGAAGCGTCAAGTCGAACATCGAATCGCTGGCGCAGAACGTCGCCGGGATCGACGACCTAGGCACGAAGATCGTCGGCGAACTTGAAAAGTCGGCGAAGGAAGACGGGGAACCGTTCGACTACGCGAAGGAAGTCGAGCCGTGGCTGGGAGAAGAGGGGGCTGTCTTCCTGACCGGGTACGACGGCGACAACTTCAGCGGCCACGGATTCGTCCTGCAGACGACCGACACCGGCGCGACCCAGGAATTCGTCGACAGGCAGGCCAAGTCGGACAAAGAACCCGTCACCGAAGGCTCCTACGAAGGCATCGAATACAAGACCGAAGCCGATGGCACCACGATTGGCGTGGTCGGAGATTTCCTGGTCATCGGTGGCGACACCAAGAGCTTTAAAGAAGTGGTCGACGCATCCAACGGTGAA
>DATCBF010000242.1:0-3586 GCA_036512025.1 Solirubrobacterales bacterium | reverse complement strand
CGGGGCTGATCCGCCAGAGGTGATCTTCGCCGCCGGCCTCCCAGACGACGAGGTCGGCTTCCAGTAGCCCATCCAGCGCGGCCTTGGTCTCCTCGAATCCGAGGCCCTTGTCTTCGGCGCCCACCAATGCCATCAACCCATCGGTCGTTTGCCGGCCGCTCTCCTCGAGCGCGGCGAGCAATTCGAGTCGAAACTCGGTCGGGTTCATCGCCGCCAGCCTACCCTCAGGAGCCGGGCTCTCGCCGGCGCCGATGGCGATCCTCAGCCGATGTCGCGGAAGGTCCACTAACTGACCGCCAGGTCCCGCACCTTCGTCACTACCCCCTGGTCGTGCCCGAAGATGAATCTCTCGGCGTCGGCGTAGGTCCGCAGGTTGAGGTCCGCCACCGCCTCGCCGGGCACCCTGATCCTTTTCAGCCCGTCGCCTTGCCCGGTCAGGACCAGGCAGGCGTCGGGAGAAAGGGGAAGCGCGGTCTCCAGCTCGCCGTCCGCGTTCCGCACGACGCTGATGCCGTTGTCGGAGGCGACGTACTCCCCTTCACCAGCCCGCAGCAGGTACCACTCCATTTCCAGCGGATGCCGGCCGGCCTCCAGGAGGTTGTCGACCATCCCCCGCCACGCCTCCTCGCGGACGTATTTGGCCCGCAGCCGTCCCTCCGCCATCGCCCGTCGCAGCTCATGGCGCATCCGCTCTAGCTGCGCGGCGGAGAGCTCCACTCCCTGCCCCCGCGCCGCCCGCGCAAACGTGCCCGGATCTCCCACTTGCTCGCGCAGCACCGCCTCGGCGGTCTCACGGATCATCGCTTCGGCTCGCGCCAGCGCCTTCGGCGTCCGCTGCACCTGCAGAGCGATGAAGATCGCGATCGCGATCCGGTCGTGGTCGCCCATCCGCTCGGGGCACTCCAACAGCAAGTCCATTGCCTCGGCGGCGTGGTCCTCGACGAGGCCGATCAGCGACTCGATCCGATTGTCTTTCTCGGCCTCCGTGGAGCGCACTGAGTAGAAGCGGTGTCTGGTCGCGGCGGTCCTCACGGAGACTCGCGCGGTTGCGCCGCTCGTTGTGTCGAGCTGGGCGAGGTGTCCATCGTTGTCGCCGGGCGGCTCGGCAAAGCGCGCCAGCAGGAAGCGGGGAACGATGTGGTGGCGCTTTGCCTCCGACTCAGGCATCCGGCGCCGGCCGGCGCCGATCTCCCGCATCGCAAACGCGAGCGATCCCTCGGGGTAGGGGTTCGCCTCGGCCGATGTCAATCTTCGGCCTGGACCTCAGGCATGGGCGCGGTCCTGACCCCGGCCCGCAACGCCAGCTTGGGCCAGGAGCCGGGGAAGGCGCGCTCGGCATTGGCCTTGGTGGCGTCGGGCCAGGCCGGCAGCGAGGTTGCGAGCAGGACTCCGTAGGCATTGACCGCCTCGGCGAGCCGGGACAGGAAGGCCAACTTGGCGGCGTCGAAGCGGCCGCTCTTACTGGCCTCGCCGATCCACAGGCGGGGTCCGTCGGAGCGGAAGATGTCGACCTCCCAACCCTCCCCCTCCGGCGTCTTTAGCTCAAGCTCGAATCCTCGACCGGCCGGGCGCGTCGCGCCCTCGAAATGCTCGCGGGCCGCCAGCAGGGGTAGCTCGCCGTTGTTCGACAAGAGCTGGAACAACACCTCGGCCATCCGGTAGCTCAGGATCGGCTCGTCGGTGTCAAACCAGGCTTGGCGGTCGGCCGGCTGGGTGAGGTCACAGCGCTCACAGGTGAAGGCGTCGGTGACGACGCCCGAGCGATGCCAGGCCCGCTGCCGGCAGCGGGCGCATTTCAAGATCACGCCCTGCGTCAAGACGCCGGCGTCCTGCAGGGGCCGCACGACCGCGGCGGCGTCCTCGCCGAGCAGCTCTTCGAAGTGCGCCCAGATCAGGTAGCGACGGCGGTCCTGGCTCAGCTTTGGGCCCGGCGAGGGGTCCGCCGTGTAGGCGTCGAGTAGTTTGCGCACCGCCGGATCGAGCAGGGCGGCGCAAAGTTGATCGAAGCCGCCGAAGAGGTTCATCGACTCGCGCGCGTAGATCCCCTTGTCGGAGACAGCGAAGCCCCAGCCACTCGGTTCGAGCACGGTACGCAACTGCTCGACCAGGCCCAGCGGGCGCAGGTTGGGACGACGGACCGAGCCCTCCAGGCTGGCCCCGGAGAAGGTGAGCGCGCCCATCGCGAAGTAGCTGACCCCCTCGCGCGAGGTACGAGCGAGCCCGCTGTCGGCAGCGATCACCGGCAGCAGGCGCTCGCCGAGCGCGGGGTGGCGGATCGGCGTCCACTCGCGACTGCTGACCTCGGAGATCCAGCGCATCTGCGTCTCCGGCACGGTGCTCGGAAGACGGGGGATCGCGGTGTCGAGTTCCAGGACCTCACCGTCGAAGACCTGGACCAGCTTGGAACGACCCTCCCCGTCCAGTCCGCTCACGCGCAGCGGGTCCACCGGAATCGCCTCGCGCCAATCGGCGACCCGCGGCGAGCGCTGCCCGCTCAGACCCGCGAGCCCCGACAGGGCGGCCTCGCGCGCCTCCGGGTCGGAGGCGCTGATCACCAGCACCTCGCGGCCTTCTGCCGCGGCGTCGTGGCGAACCGCCTGCGAGACGGTGGCGAGGTAAAGGGGATCGGCCGCGAGCCAGGACGGAAGCCACCAGGCCAGCCCGCCGAGCCGCTTCAGCGCATAGAAGAGGCTGAAGTCCCAAGGGTCGTCGCCGACCACGACGCTGGCCGGCGCCTCGAACAGCGGCCCGCTCCGAAACAGTCCCAGCCCGATTTCGCTGAGTGCCCAGGGGAAGGGCGGCTCGCCGGCGCCCTGGCGACCACGCACGAACGTGTTCAAATCGCTGGGGGCGACCTGGTACTCGCCAACGGCGACGTCACGGTCCCTGAGAACGGTGGCGAATGCCTCCGGTACGCGTCCGCGCAGGGCCGTCGCCAGTAGGTGCTGCGACTGTCCGAGTTCGGGCGCCAGCGGGGTTCCGATCGCCTCAGGCAGCTCGGCGAAGTCGGCGACATCCGTGAATGGCCAGCCCGCCGCGCTCGACCCGTTGAAGCTCTCCAGCCGCTCGCCGCCCGCGAAGCGCGCCCGCAGCGGCGCCAGTCGCTGCTTGATCACCTCGATCTGCTCAGGGCGCGGCTGCAAATCGAGGACTACGTCATCGCGGGCGTCCGCGATGAAGCGCTCGCCGCCTTCTTTCCCACCCACCTTCTCTTCGTATTCGCCGATCGTCTTCGCGTAGAACTTCGGTTCCAGCCGCTCCATCTCCGCCAGCGTCGGCGCGTACACGACGAAGGCGTCGGGGTCAAAGACGTCGGCGAGGGCCCAGAAGACCTCATGCTCGGTGAAGTCGGCGCCGAGCGGGAAGATCAGGTTTCCAGCGCCGCCCCAAAACCGCGTCTGCGCCGCCAGGGCCGCCTCGAAGGTGGCCAACCACGAGACGCCGTCGACGGCGGCCGGGACGAGCAGGCCCAGGCGCGCCGGACGCGACGACATCGCGATCGGCAGATGCGATGGGAGATGGCTGCCCTGCGCGGCCACGCTTTGACCCTAGTGGGCGATGCCCGTCACCCGCAGCGATGACCTTG
>DATCBF010000241.1:0-4343 GCA_036512025.1 Solirubrobacterales bacterium | reverse complement strand
TCTCGATCGACGCCTCGCGGGCCGAACGCGAGCTCAGCTGGCGGCCCGAGAAAAGCCTCGAAGACGGCCTCCGGCTCACGCTCGATTCCCTCTGATCGCCCCGCCGAGGACCTGAGACGTCCGCCGTCCGGACGTTCGCGGCCCACCGACCGCGGTTCACTAACCTTCCCTCAATGCCAGCCCAGGCCTATGCCGGCAAGGAGTGCGTCTGCCAGCTCCGCAAGGGGATCTGCGACCAGTCCTGCGTCCGCGACATGCTGGAGACGCCCTTCTACATCGCCTGCCTGAAACTTTCGGGGCGGCGTTGCCTGGTGGTCGGCGGCGGCGATATCGGCCTGGAGAAGGTCGAGGGCCTGCTCGCCTGCGACGGCGACGTCACCCTGATCGCGCCGACCGCCCATCCGGTGCTGGAGGGGATGGCGGCCGAGGGCTCGATCCAGTGGGAGAAGCGCCCCTACGCCGGCGCCGCCGATCTCGAGGGCGTTTTCATGGCGATCGCCGCCACCAACGACAGCGAGGTCAACATCGGCATCTTCGACGACGCCGAGAAGCGGGCGATGCTGGTCAACATCGTCGACGTGCCGCCGCTGTGCAACTTCATCCTGCCGGCGATCGTGCGCACCGGCCCGCTGGCGATCGCGATCTCAACCGCCGGCGCCTCCCCGGCCTTGGCGAAGCGGATGAAGCGGGAGATCTCGGCCCTGTTCGGCGAGGATTACGCCCGCCTGGCGGTGATCCTCAACGACGCCCGTGGCTGGGCCAAGGGGACGCTGCCGACCTACCAGGACCGCAAAGACTTCTTCGAGGGGATCGTCAACGGCGACCCCGATCCGATCGCCCTGGTCCGCGATGGCCGCGAGACCGAGTTGCTCGCACTGGTCGAGGCTGCCAAAGAGCGCGCCGCCTCAGCCCTCGCCTGAGACTCAGTGGCCCCCACCACAGGCGGAGGAGCGAACCCGGTCGAGGGTGTCGCGCAGGTCGTTTGCCTCCTCGACGCTGAGCTTGGCCTCGAAGGCGATCCTCAGCTCGGCGACGACGACGGGCCGCATCTCGGCCAGTAGGTCGTCGCCGGCGGGCATCAGGGTCGCGTAGCTGACCCGGCGATCGGTCTCGCAGAAGGTGCGCTCGAGCAGGCCGGCCTTGACCAGGCGGTCGACCAGCTTGGTCAAGCCGCCGCGGCTGATCACCATCGCCTCGGCGAGGTCGCCCATCCGCATCCGCGCCTCGGGCGCGTCGGCAACCGTGCTCAGCACCTCGTACCACGGCAACGGCGGGAAGCCCGACTCGGTCAGAGCCTCCTGCAGCCGGCCGCTGACCGCCGCCTGGGTCCGGGTCAGCGCTCCCCATGCCTCGCCGTGCGCCGACTTTGAGGCGGCGCCGCTCTTTGCGGCCGCGACTGTCGTCTCGTTTGCCATCGGCCCATGGTCGCAGATAACCCTTTGCCAATCAATAGTTGACACAGAAATTATTTCCTCTATATTGGTTTCTACGGCAAGCATTTCTCAGGAAATCAATTACGAAAAGAGAGCGGCAATGACCACACAGACGCAGCAGCAGATTCCCGCCGGCACCTGGGTCGTCGACCCGATTCATTCATCGGTCGGCTTCGCGATCACCCACAACGGCGTATCGACCTTTCGCAGCGGCTTTCGCTCCTATGAGGCGCGATTGAACGGCGGCGAGTCGGCGGCGCTCGAGGGCGCGGTCGACGTCGGCAGCATCGACATCTCCGAGGAGCAGCTCAAGGGACACCTCCTCTCCCCTGACTTCTTCGACGCCGAGCGCCACCCGCGACTTCACTTCAGCTCGATCGGGCTCGAGGTGGACGAGGACGGCACGGCGACGGTGCGCGGCGTGCTCGAGATCCGGGGTGAGAAGCACGAGGTCGAGGCAAGCGGCAAGTTCGCTCAGCTTGGCGCCGACCTCGCCGGCAGCGCCCGTGTCGGCCTCTCGCTGGCGGCCACGGTCGACCGGCGCAGCTTCGGCCTCGACTGGAACGCCGACCTCCCGAGCGGCGGCCAGGCTCTCGACTACGAGGTCAGCATCGCGGTCGAGCTGGAGCTGGTCGAGGAGGCTTCCTAGCCATGCGGGTCCTGGGCATATCCGGCAGCCTGCGCAGCGACTCGCTGAACAGCGCCCTGCTGCGGACGGCCGCCGAGCGGCTGCCCGCGGGGGCGGAGCTGGTCGAGTTCCAGGGGTTGCGGGAGATCCCGCCCTACGACGCCGACGCGGAACTTGAGGGCACGCCGGCGGCGGTGCGCGAGCTGCGCGAGGCGATCCATGAGGCCGACGCCGTCCTGGTGGCGACGCCGGAGTACAACCACTCGATCCCCGGCCAGCTCAAGAACGCGCTCGACTGGGCCTCTCGCCCAGCCGGGCAGAGCGCTCTGAACGGCAAGCCGGCGGCGACCGTCGGCGCTTCGACCGGCATCTTCGGCGCCGTCTGGGCCCAGGCCGAGCTGCGCAAGGTCCTGGGCGCGATGGGCGGTCGCGTCGTCGAGGCCGAGCTGCCGGTGGCCCAGGCGCACGAGCTGCTGGTCGGCGACCGGCTGGAGCTGGCGCCGAGCCAGGCCGAGCGCCTGGAGGAGATCCTGGCCGAGCTGGTCGCCGCGGTCGAGGAGCTACAACCAGTCGCGGCTTAAAACTCCGCGAGGGATGCATTCCATTCACATAGAAGGGAATGCATCCCTCGTCAGCTGGCCGGCAGGGCAAAGAATGCGATCGCGGCGAAGTGGGCCGCGGCGGCAAGGATGACGAAGGCGTGGAAGACCTCGTGGTAGCCGAAGACGCGGGGGTTGGGATTGGGGCGCTGGGTCGCGTAGACGACGGCGCCGGCCGTGTAGAGGAGGCCGCCGGCGGCCACCAGCAGCGTTCCCGCCTCCCCCATCGAGGTCCACAGCTCCGGGAAGGCGGCGACGGCGACCCAGCCGAGTGAGAGGTAGATGATCGCCGCCACCCATTTCGGGTGTTCGATCCAGACCATCTCGACGATGGCGCCGGCGATCGCCCCGATCCAGACGACGGCGAGGATCGCGTCGGCGAGGGGGCCGTTGAGGACCAGCAGCGCGAACGGCGTGTAGGTGCCGGCGATGAGGAAAAAGATCATCGAGTGATCGAGCCGGCGCATCCAGCGGCGCACGTTGGGCCGTTTCCAGTTGACCCGGTGGTAGAGGGCGCTGGTCCCGAGCAGGGCGCTGAGGCTGACCGCGTAGATCGCGACCGCGAGCGTCGCCTTCGGGGTCTTGGCGGCGAAGATCAACCCGGCGCCGAGGAAGAGAGAGACGAAGAAGGCCCACTCGTGCGAGACGCCGCGCAGCTTGGGCTTGACCGCGGCGATCGCATCGACGGCCGCCCCTTTGGCGGCGCTGGCTCGCTCGCCGACGGCCTCGCGGGCGGCGCCCGCGCGCTCGCCCATCCGCTCCGCGCCCTTGCGCAGGTCTTCGACCATCGATCGAGCCTACCGGCCCCCGGCTCGCCTACCCCCAAATCTTTAAGTGCCGACTTTGCGGACTTGCCACCATGTCGGGTAGGCGGTGCTGTTCAACAGGTGTCCTTAATTTGCGAAATTAGGGGCGCGTTACGTCCGATTTGGAGGCTGGTTCCGTCCGACCTTGTGACGATCCTGCTCAGTTCCCCCTGAAAGCCCCCGCGAGAGGAGCAGTTTGATGTCCAAGACCGCCACGAGCAGCCAGTCAACCGGTCTCAAGGGCCTCGCGATAGAACGCCGTTTTTCCTCTCCAGGGACCCATCCCTTCGATCAGATCGAGTGGGAGATCCGCAACGCCGTGATCGGCAATCCCGAGAGCCCCGCCTTCGAGCAGCGCGGGGTCGAGTTCCCCAAGAGCTGGTCCCAGAACGCGACCAACATCGTCGCCCAGAAGTACTTCCGCGGGCAGCTCGGCAGCCCCGAGCGCGAGAGCTCGGTCAAACAGATGATCGGCCGCGTCGCGGGGACGATCTCGGGCTGGGGGCGCGACGGCGGCTACTTCGCCTCCGACGAGGACGCCGACGCCTTCGAAGCGGAGCTGACCTCGATCCTGCTCAACCAGAAGGCCGCCTTCAACTCGCCGGTCTGGTTCAACGTCGGCTTCGAGGAGACCCCCCAGTGCTCGGCCTGTTTCATCCTCAGCGTCGAGGACACGATGGACTCGATCCTCGACTGGAACACCAAAGAGGGCCGGATCTTCCGCGGCGGCTCCGGCTCGGGGATCAACCTCTCCAACATCCGCGGCTCGATGGAGCCGCTGCAGAAGGGCGGCACGGCGAGCGGCCCGGTCAGCTTCATGCGCGGCGCCGACGCTTGGGCGGGGACGATCAAGTCCGGCGGCAAGACGCGACGGGCG
>DATCBF010000240.1:0-11650 GCA_036512025.1 Solirubrobacterales bacterium | reverse complement strand
CCAGGGTCAGGCGAACACCCGCCACGCAAGCACCCCCGCGACCACCAGCCCCACTATCGCGATCGCCACTCGCAGGGTGTCGCCGGAGATGCGGCGGGCCAGCCGGGCCCCCAGCTGGCCTCCGATCAGGGAGGAGATCATCAGGGCAATGGCGTAGCGCCAGTCGACGGTGGCGAGGAAGGCGTAGGCGATCGCCGCCAGCAGGTTGGCGAGGCCGGCGAGGACGATCTTCATCCCGTTCAGGCGCTGCATCGAGTCGGCTACGAAAAGGCCGAGCAGGCCGAGCAGGAGGATGCCGACCGCCGAGCCGAAGTAGGCGGCGTAGGCGCCGGCGAAGAGGAGGCCCACGGTGAGCAGGGGGGAGTGCTCGTTGCCCGCTTGGGAGATGCGGGCCGTGAGCCGTGGCTGGAAGAGGAGTAGCAGGCAGGAGCCGGCGACGAGGAAGGGGACGATCACCTCGAAGGTGCTGTTGGCGGTGATCAGCAGCAGGGCCGTCCCGACAATCGCCCCCGCGAGTGAGGGGATCGCCAGTCGGAACAGGCGATCTCGGCGATCGGTGAGCAGGTCGAGGTAGCCGTATGCGCCGCCGACGGCGCCTGGGATCAGGCCGACGGTGCTGGTCACGTTCGCCGACAGGGCTGGGACGCCGAGGGCGACAAGAGTCGGGAAGGTGATCAGCGAGCCGGCGCCCGCGATCGCATTGGAGGCGCCCGCGGCGGCCCCGGCCGCGGCTACCGCGAGAAGCTCGAGCACACGCGTCTCCAAAGCGACGGTGGACGGGGCTGGGTCTGGCGCCACTCTTCCTCGGTTGGCAGCCGGCCCGCTTTGCGCTCGGTGAGGACACAGGCCGTGTGCGCGTGGCGTCGGCGCCTGGTGTCGCCCTCGGGCGCGACCAGCACGTGTTCGCTCAGCGAGGGCAGGTGGTTGCCGCAGTAGGGGCAGCGGTAGGTGGCCGGCTTGCGGTTCTGCGCCGGGCGCATCGACCACCAGCGGACTGTCTTGGGCTCGCTCATCGGACCCGATGCTAGAGCGGGCGCCGGGCTCGGCTCAGGCGCGGGCGGGCAGCTTGGGGGTCTTGGTGCCTCCGCGCAGCTTCTCGGCCCGGGTGACCACGTCGAAGAAGATGTTGTTGCGGCCGCGGCGCATCTGACGGGGGAAGAGGTGACGGGCACGGCGGTAGCCGGCGGCCGCGGCCTGGAAGGCCGTCTCGTGGGCGCGGGTCCAGGGAATGCCGAAGATCTCGCGAACCCGCGTTGGCAGCGTGCCCTTGATCACCAGATTCTGGGTGGCGAGGTTCATCCGCGCCGGGGTTGGCACCGGCTGCTCGAAGGCGACCAGCGGCGCCATCTCCAGCGCGTGCTCGGTCGCGTGCAGCTCTGGTGAGGCGAGGCGTTCGTCCCACCAGGCCTTGAACTTGCGATGGCTGGCGGGGACTTCGCTGCGCGGCAGGCCGAACAGCTCGCCGAAGCTCACGTAGTCCTGCCAGAGCGCCTCGCGCTCGGCTTCGGAGAGCGGCCGCACCATCGTCTCGTACATCTCCCGGCCGGAGTCGGCGATCACCGCCAGCGTCCATAGCATCAGCTCCGGGTCGAGCGCCGAGTAGGCGCTCCCGGCCGGGTGGCTGCCGGCGTCCTCCGGCAGCGTGCCTTTGATGCCCTGGTGCAGCCTGTGCACGGCGCCGAGAGCCTCATCGGCTTCCTCGCGGGTTCCGAGGAAGACGGTCTCCTGGATCTTGGCGGTGCGGGCGAGGCGCTCGAAGGGACGGTCGCCCGCTCTGGTGCTCAGCATCGTGCCGGTGTAGGTGAGCGGTTCGAGCGCTCCGATCAGCAGCGCGCGCTGGCCGTAAAGCAGCCCGACCGCGCGATCGCCGTGGACTCGGCGCGCCATCGAGTGACCCGGAGGGAAGTAATAGAAGCCGTCGCCTGGTGCGGTCACGATCGACCGCCGATGCTACTCGCCGCGGGAGAGGGCGACCAGCGCCCTGCCGGCGCCGGGCGACGGCGCCGGCTCGCGCAGGTCGTTCGCGGCGAAGATCTCGTCGAGTTCCTCGCGGGTGAGCGTCTCGCGCTCGAGCGCGTTCGCCGCCAGGTTGTCGAGGCACTTGCGGTTGGCGTGCAGTAGCTGCTGCGCCCGGCCATATGCCTCTCGCGCCAGCGCCATCGCGCCGAGGTCGACGTCGCGACGGGTCTGGTCGGAGAGCGCGTAGTCGCCGGTCGGCATTGCGATTGGCGCTTCGCCGGCCGGGTCGGCAGAGACACCCATCCCGAACTCGCCGACCATCTGCTTGCAGACCAGCTGCACCCGCCTGAGATCGTCGACGGCCCCGGAGTAGGACTCGCCGAAGACCAGTTCCTCGGCGGCGCGGCCGCCGAGCAGGGTGACGATCTCGTCGCAGAGCTGGTTGCGCGACTTCATGTAGCTGTCCTCCTGCGGCGAGTGGCCGACAAAGCCGAGTGCCGGTCCGCGCGGGACGATGCTGAGGATCTCCGGTGGGTCGAGCCCGAGCAGCCTGCGGCAGAGGGCGTGGCCCGCCTCGTGGTAGGCGACGATTCGGCGCTCTTTGGAGCTCAGGCGCCGTGCCTGCTCAGAGCCGACCGCCTGACGCAGCAACGCCTCGTCGAGATCGTCGCGACTGAGTGCGTCACGGCCCGCCCGCCCGGCGATGATCGCCGCCTCGTTGAGCGAGTTGGCGAGCTGCGCGCCGGTCATCCCGGTCGTCTTGCGGGCGACATCGGTGAGGTCGAGGTCGGGGCCGAGCGGCTTGCCTTTGGCGTGGGCCTTGAGGATCGCCTCGCGGCCGTCGCGGTCGGGCGGCGCTACCAGCACCTGGCGGTCGAAGCGACCCGGTCGCAGCAGCGCATGGTCGAGCTTGTCGACGTTGTTGGAGGCGGCGATCACGATCACCGTCCCGGGGTCGCGCTCGAATCCGTCGAGCTCGACCAAGAGCTGGTTCAGGGCCTGCTCGCGCTCGCTGGTGCCGCCGTCGCCCCCGCCACCGCTGCGACTGCCGCCGACGGCGTCGAGCTCATCGATGAAGATTACGGCGCGGCCGGACTTGCGCGCTTCTTTGAAGAGGCGGCGGATGCGCGCCGCGCCCCTGCCGACGAACATCTCGACGAAGCTCGACCCCGAGGCGGCGAAGAAGTCGACGCCCGCCTGGGCGGCGACGGCCCGGGCCAGCATCGTCTTGCCGGTGCCGGGGGGCCCGAACAGCAGCACCCCGCGGGGAGGCTTCGCTCCGAGCGCCTTGAAGCGGTCGGGGTCGCGCAGCCATTCGGCCACGTCCATCAGCTCGTCCTTGGCGGCGTCGACTCCCTGCACGTCCTCCCAGAGCACCGGCGTGGTCTTGCTGGCCTTCACCGTCTCCGGCTTGGTCGAGCCCATCGTCCCCCGCAGCAGCGTGATGAAGATCCCGAGCAGGCCGAACATGAAGACCACCCCGAACACGGGGTACCAGTTGAAGGCGAATTCCTGGATGTTGGCGCTGGGAATCACGCTTTAAGGGTTCCTAGAGCCGCCATCAGGCCAGTCAGTCTGGGGGTTTGGCGGCAAACCGCCAATCGCACATATGTCCAATGTGCAGGAAATCGCTAAAGGTCGTCGGGCGCTTAGAGATCGCGTTTGGCGACGATGCCGCTCTGTAGAGCGCTCTCGACCAGCGCGACCCGCTTTTGGTTCTGCGGCAGGTCCTCGACCCCGAGCTTCTCGAAGAGGGCACGCATGTGGGTCTTGACAGCGTCGACGCTGAGGTGCAGCTCCTCGCCGATCTGCTGGTTCGTCGCCGGGGTGGCGAAGGCGGAGCCGCCCTTATATGGACGGCAGAGGGCGAGGAGGACGCGGCGCTGGGCGGGGGAGACGGTGGCCGCCGCGGGCATCTCGCCGGCGAGCACCGTCGCTTCCGGGGCGGACTCGCCGGGCCGGCGATAGAGGACGGTGGTGCGGCCGAAGCGCAGGATGTCGCCGTCGCGCAGGTGACGGCGGCCCTGGGCCCGCTCTTCGTTGACGAAGGACCCGTTGCGCGAGAGGCCGTCGTCGAGCAGCGTGCACTCGTCGCGGACCACCTCGATCTGCGCGTGCAGGGCGGAGACCTCCTCGTCCCAGTCGAGCCGCAGGTCGGCCGAGCCGCCGCGCCCGACCCAGAGCTCGGTCGCTCCCTCCCGCACGGCGACGATCCGCTGCTCGTCGCCGCCGTCGCGAAAGACCAGGAACGGCCGGCCCTCGCGCTCGACTTCGATCTGGGCCTTGAGCTCGGGGGCGCTGGTCATGGCGTTGATCCTAAGACCCGGGCTTCGGCTGTTCCTTATCTCCGCATAGCGACAAAAGGAACAGCGCAAGGGGTGAGCGGGTTCACCCCTGGGGTCTCTGGTTGGAAGGGCGGCGCCGGGCGAAGCTGGATCCAGACAGCAAGTCCAACGCAAACAGGAGGAACACAATGAACCGCACCGCCCCCGCAGCCCGCAAGATCGCCCGCCGCACCGGCCTTCTCGCCGCCGTCGCAAGCGTCGCCCTGATGGTCGCCCCGGCCGCCGGCATCGCCTCGGCCCCGGTCAAGTTCGGCGCCAAGCTCAACCCGACGGTGCAGCCGTCCAACTCCCTCCCCGGCCTCACCTGCGACCAGACCGCCGCTCTCGGCCCTGCCTGCACGATGATCCAGAACGAAGCCTATGGCCGTCCCGACGGTGGCGAACTGGCCCCGAAGACGGGCACGATCAAGACGATCCGTGTCATCGCCGGCGGCCCCGGCAGCTTCAAGCTCCAGATCGCCAAGGTCAAGCGCTCGACCGAGTTCACCTCCAACGACGCCAAGGTCGTCTACACCGGCCCCAAGATCTCCTACACCGGCCAGACCGAAGCCAATTACGAAAACGACAGCTACAAGGTCGAGTCCTTCCCGGTCAACGTCCCGGTCCGCAAGGGCCAGCAGCTCGCCCTGCGCGGCAACATCACTTCGATGATCCGCTGCTCCTCGGGTGGTCGCAACACCCTGCTTTACACCCCGCCGCTGATGTCCGGCGGTCCATTTACCGCGGCCGGCAGCACCGATGGCTGCTGGATCCTGATGGAAGCGGTCATCAAGTAGGCCCACTACCCCCCTGATGTCAAGAGGCCCCGCCCCGGCGGGGCCTCTTTGCGCGAGGTTGCGTTTACCAGCGCTATGCGCGGGTTATTGCAGACTCGTCGAAAGTTTCAGCCCCGTTCGACCTGGGAGCCGCCGACGATCGCGTCCTCTCCCGTGTCTTTGAAGAGGACCCAGGCCTTGTTGCCGCCGTCGTAGTCGGGCGCCCACAGCTTCAGGGTCGCCTCCCGGCCCCAGACCGTGCACTGCTCGTCGCCCTCACTGTCGAGCCCGCGCCAGATCCGCACAAACGGGTTGCCCTCCCACTCGGCGCCGATTGTGGTCGGCTCGCGGTGGCCGGGGTGGACCGTGGTCTGGGGAGGCAGCTTCATCAGCCGGTCCATCACCGAGGACTTGAGGTCGGCGAAGCCGCTCGCGCCCGGCGCCATCGTGCCGCCGACGGTGCCCTTGAAGAGGACGTCGGCGGTGAAGACGTCGCTGTCGTTGATCAGGAAGGCGAGGTGGCCGGCGGCGTGGCCGGGGGTGAGGATCGCCTCGATCTCGAGCCCGCCGGTGCTGAGCCGGCCGCCGTCGGCGATCGTCTCACTCACCTCCTCCTCGATTTCAGCCGCGGTCTCCTCGTGGGCGACCATCGGCACTCCGCCCAACTGCTCGCGGGCGGCGGCGAGGCCGGCGATGTGGTCGCCGTGGGGATGGGTGATGAGGATGTGGGTGATCTCGATCCCGTCGCTGTCGGCCCGGGCCAGCAGCGGGCCGAGGCCGTCGTTGCCGTCGATCAGCACCCCTTTGCCGCTCTCGGGGTTGGCGACGAGGTAGGCGTTGGACAGCCACTGCGGGTTCTCGGTGCGCTCGATGATCACTCGACTGCTCCCTCCGGGTTGCTGGCGTTTACCCAACTCTCCCAGAAGTACGTTGGTGGCTCAGGCGGCGGCCGGGACCGAGCTGCCCTCTAGCAGGGCGCCAGCGACCAACTCCGGGTCATCCCACATCGGCGTGTGGCCGACGCCGGGCAACTCGAGGTAGCGGGCGCCGGCGGGTCGGCGCTCCGGTCGCGGCGGCGCGACGAGCCGGTCCAGCGCTCCCCAGGCGAGGGTGACCGGGACATCCCCGGGGTAGCCGGCGGGCTCGAAGACGTGGGTGCGCATCGCTTTGTTGGCGCCGTCGTAGCCGTTGGAGTCGATCCAGCCGAGGACCAGCTCGCGGCCGGCGGCGGCGGGAATGCGCTCGGGTTTGGCGGCGAAGGTGGCGAGCATTCGCTCGCGGGCCGAGCGTGTGCGCAGCGCCAGCGAGACGACGGGGCGCAACCGCCGCGCCCAGCGGCGCGAGTCGACCTTGCGGTCGCCGAGCGGCTTGCGCCAGAGGCCGGCGGGGGAGAGAGCGGTCACCGATGCGGCCTGGCCGGCGCGGCCCATTTCCAGCGCCACCCAGCCGCCAAGCGAGTTGCCGGCGACGTGCGGGCGCTCGATCCCGAGCTGCTCGCAGCGCCGCTGGATCGCCGCCGCCAGGTTGGCCGCGGTTGGCTCGATCCCGTCGGGGAGCCCGGGCGCCTCGCCGAACCCCGGCATGTCGAGGACGACGACCTCGCGCTCGGGCGCCAGCAGCTCGATCACCGGGTCCCAGACCCGCGTCGATGCCCCCAGCCCGTGCAGGAGCAGGAGCGGCTCGCCGCTCACCGCCACCCCGGCTTGGCGAAGAGGGTCTGCACATCGGCGATCCGGCGCTCGCGGAAGCCGGCCTCCGACGAGCTCAGGTAGAAGGTCCAGAGGCGGCGGAAGCGGTCGTCGTAGCCGCGGGCGCGGAGCTGGTCCCAGGCGCCGAGGAAGCGCTCGCGCCAAGCGGCGAGGGTCGGCGGGTAATGGGCGGTGATGTCCTCGGTCCAGACCGGGCGCATACTCGTCACCCGCTGCAGGCAGTCGGCGATCAGCCCGTTGGAGGGCAGGCAGCCGCCGGGGAAGACATGGGTGTTGGCGAAGCTGCGCGAGCCCTTCTCCGCCTCATAGATGCGGTCGTCGATCGTGATCGCCTGCAACAGCATCAGCCCATCCTCGCTGAGCAGGCTGTCGCAGCGCTGGAAGAACTCGTCGAAGTGCTGCCAACCGACAGCCTCGATCATCTCGACCGAGACCAGCTTGTCGAAGCGGCCGTCGAGGTCGCGGTAGTCCTCGAGCAGGACTGTGACCCGGTCGTCGAGGCCTGCCTCTTGCACCCGCCGCCGCGCCAGCGCGTGCTGTTCGCGCGAGATCGTCGTCGTCGTCACCCGACAGCCACGCTCGCGGGCGGCGTGGACGGCGAGCCCGCCCCAGCCGGTGCCGATCTCCAGCAGGTGGTCGTCGCGCCGGAGCTGGAGCCGCTCGCAGATGCGGTCGAGCTTGGCGATCTGGGCCTGCTCGAGGTCGGCGCCCTCGTCCGGGAACCAGGCGCAGGAATACATCATCTGCTCGTCGAGGAAGGCGGCGAAGAGGTCGTTGCCGAGGTCGTAGTGGGCGGAGATGTTCTCGCGGGCGCCGCCGCGCGAGTTCTCCGGGACCAGCCGCCGCGCCCGGTGCAGAAGGCCGCGGGGACGGACTATGGCGCTGCGTAAGCGGCCGGGCCGCTGCAACTCGCGGGCGGCGATCCGGATCAACGAGACGAGGTCGTTGGTCTCCCAGAGGCCGTCGACGTAGGTCTCGCCGAGCCCGAGGCTGCCCCGCAGCGGCCCGCTCCAGGCGGCGGGATGGTGGACCGTGACCGTCGCCTGGAGCTCGGCGTCGGCGGGCCCGAAGGCACGCCTCTGACTGCCCTCGACCACCTCGATCCGGCCGCTGCGCAGGCGGCTCAGGGCCTGGGAGACGGCGGCGCGGGCGGCTGTGTCGCGGACGTTCATGGCGCCAGGAACCCCTTCGGCTTGCGGCCCTGGGGATGGGGGAAGTAGCGGGCGCCCTTCAGCTTCAGGCGCAGCGTCTGGGCGTAGATCTTGGCGACGACCTGCAGCGACATCGCCGGATAGCGGGCCAGCATCCGGTTCATCAGGCCGCGGCTGAGCTCGTGGCGGCGCAGCGAGAGGGTCGCGTCGAATGCCTTGCCGCCACCGCCGCCGGGCCTCGACTCGATCTGGACGACGAGCTCACGGCCGGGCTCGGTCGCGCGGAACGCGTAAGTCTGGTCCATCCCCATCAGCGGCGAGACGTGCAGCTCCTTGTCGAGCTCGTCGGCCAGCACCCTGCCCCGATTTTCCCCGCGCACGAGGACATAGGGGTGGGCTTCGCCCCAGGGGATGTTGGTGACGTCGGCGATAACCGCTTCTACCCGCTCACCGGCCGAGTCGAAGCAGTAGTAGAAGCTGACCGGGTTGAAGCTGTGGCCGAGGTAGCGGAGGCTGGTCAGCAGCCGTACCGAGCCGCTCAGCTCTTGCCCGGTCGCCGCGCGCACGGTCTCGCGGGCGCAGTCGGCCAGCGGCTGCGCCGGGTCGCCCATGAAATCCTCGCGGCGAAACCGCGCCGGGGCGGGGCGGCGGGCCGACCAGAGCGGATAGGGGTCGAGCACCGCGGGCAGCTCGTCGAGGTCGAGATACATCAGGAAGTGCGGGTAGCGGAAGCAGTGCTCGACCGGCTCGAATCGGCGGTGCCGGATCGTCCCCTCATATAGGGCCGAGGCGGTCATGCGGCCACCTGCAACGCGGGGCGCTCGGCGGCGGCGATTCCCTCGCAGGCGCGCAGGGCGCTGACGACGCCGTCCTCGTGGAATCCCCAGCCCCAGTAGGCGCCGCAGTAGTGGGTGCGGCCGGGGCCGCCGCTGATCTCGGCCTGGCGCGCCTGCGCGTGGACGCCCTCCTTTGTATAGACGGGGTGGTCGTAGGAGATCCGGCGCAGCACCTTGTCCGGGTCGATCTCGGCGCCGCGGTTCAGCGTCAGCAGGATCTCGTGCTCGGAGCGCAGCCGCTGCAGGTTGTTCATCCAGTAGGTGACCGTGGTGCTGCCGCTCGGCTCCCCGGTCAGGTGGAAGTTCCAGCTCGCCCAGGCCCGCCGCCGCCGCGGCAACAGCGCCGTGTCGGTGTGCAGCACGGCTTCGTTGGGCTGGTAAGGGATGGCGGCGAGGATCTCACGCTCGGCCTCGCTCGGGTCGCCGAGCAGGGCCAGGGCCTGGTCGGAGTGGGTGGCGATCACGACCTCGTCGAAGTCCTCGCTCTCGCAGCCGTCGGCCTCGATCCGCACCATCCCCGGCAACCGCTGGATTCGCCGCACTGCGGCCCGCAGGCGGACCCGGTCGCGCCAGGGCGCGGCGATCGCCTCGACGTAGCGGGCAGAGCCGCCGCTGACCGTCCGCCACTGTGGCCGGTTGCGCAGCGAGTACATCCCATGGTTGTCGAAGAACTCGGCCATGAAGCTGGCGGGGAAGCTCCACATCTG
The DNA here is from genome assembly GCA_036512025.1 of Solirubrobacterales bacterium. Lineage (GTDB taxonomy): Bacteria > Actinomycetota > Thermoleophilia > Solirubrobacterales > 70-9 > DATCBF01. Next base: position 2,188 of record DATCBF010000240.1, on the reverse strand, counting down.
CTCGGGGTCGGCGGACCAGACGGCGGAGGCCTGGGGGACGATCAGGCGCTCGATGAATTGGCGCGAGAAGCCCTGCTCCTGCAGCCAGTGGCCGAGCGAGGGCGCGGTCCCGTCCATCCCGATCAGCGTCCGCGCCTCACGGTTGAAGCGCCGCCACTCGCCCAGCATCCGCAGGAAGGAGGGGGTGATCAGGTGAGAGGGCCTGGCGAAGATGCCGAGCGGGGTGCCGGAGTACTCGAAGCGGCCCTGCCCGTCGGAGACCGAGAAGCCCATGTGGGAGGGCTGGGTGGCGACGCCGAGCTCATCCAGCAATGCTTCGAAGTTGGGGTAGTTGCGGTCGTTGAAGACGATGAAGCCGGTGTCGACGTCGTGGGCCTCCTCGCCGAGCTCGACCCGCACCGTGTTGGAGTGTCCGCCGAGCCGGGGGCCCGCCTCGTAGACGACGATCTCGTGCTCGCGATGCAGCCGGTGGGCGGCGAGAAGCCCGGAGATCCCGGTTCCGACGATTGCGATCTTCATCACCGCCAACTACGTGGCGCGCTGCCGATCGGTTGTGTCGAGCCGGTTTACCCGGGTGAGAGGCATCAGCCGAAAGGCCTGTAGAGCAGTTCGTAGCCCAGCAGCTGGGTGACGGTCTCGAAGCGGTAGCCACGAGCCCGCAGGGTGTCGATGATCGAGGGCAGAGCCGCCAGCGTGCCGCTGCGGTCGCCACCGCCGTCGTGCATGAGGATGATTGAGCCGGGCTGGGCGGCGTCGACGATGCGGCTGTAGACGGCGCCACTGCCGGGGTTCGCCCAATCGGTCGGGTCGACGTCCCAGGTGATGGTCCGCATCCCGAGGCCGCCGGCGGTGGAGATGACGCTGGAGTCGATTGCTCCCCCGGGCGGGCGGAAGAGGCAGGGTTTGAAGTGGGTGTAGGACTCGATCCGGGAGCCGGCGCCGGCGATCTGGGAGTAGTCGGGGTATTCGACGTGATTCATTGTGTGGTCGCCGATCTCGCTGCCTTCGGCGAGGATCTGGCGCATCGTCGCTTCGCGGCCCGGCATCTCCTGGCCGATCTCGAAGAAGGTGCCGTGCACGCCTTTTTCACGCAGCACCTGAAGGAAGCCGGGTGTGTATTCGCTGGGCCCGTCATCGAAGGTGAGGGCGACGACCTTGCGGCCGCGTGAGCCGTTGGTGTCGACTCCCGCGGTGCCGCCGGTGCAGCCGACCGGGCGCACCGGGCGCAGTCGGTAGCTGCGACTGCCCTTGGTCGGCAGGGCTTCCTGGCAGGGGGCCTTGGCGCCCGCCGCGTGGCAGCCACCGCGACTCCTCAGCACCCGCCAGTGGTAGCGGCGCGGGGTGAGGCCGGCGTCGGCGGGGATGAAGGTGAGGACCAGCTTGGTCGCGGCGGGGCGTTTGACCTCGGCCGGCAGGGTCTCGGCGCCGAGCACCTTGCCGGAGCCGCCGACCCGGACCAGCCCGGCTTCGCGCTTGGGGTTGTCGCCGCCGAGGCAGACCCGACGCTCGTTCCTGCCGCCGGGCCGGTGGAAGGCGAGGCAGAGGTAGCGCGAGTGGGCGCTTTCGTAGTCGGGGTCGGCTTCGAGCTTTCCCAGCGCCACCGCCTGGGCGGTGCGCAGGGAGAGGATCAGGCTTTGCCCCTCCTGCTTGAGCCCGGCGCGGATCAGTTCGGGCTGTGGCTGGTCGGCGGGAGAGGGCCTGGCGGCGTCGGCCGGCGCGGTCGCGGTCAGCATCGCCGCGACCAGCGCGGAGGTGCACAGGATCTTGCGAGAGGGAGAGTTGACGGGGCGCCGGGCGTTGAGTTGGGAATTCTTGTCCATACTAACTGCGACCAGGCGCGCGTCAGTTGTGTTTCGCTCTCTCTGACCCGTGCGCCGGACCGCAGCATTTCCCCAGCGACCGTGTTAAGACCAAACGTGAGGTTCGGACCCACCTCGATGCCAGGTCGATGCCTGGTGCTTCTGTTTGCGCTCGTGCTGGTGGCCTGCCTGCCACGCGCCGCGCTCGCCGCGCCCGGGGGAGCCGGCCAGGGTGCCCAGCCCGGCGCCGCCGGCGAAACGCCATATGACCGCCAGGGGATGTGGATCTGGTACGTCAGCGCCTCCGACGGCGGCAGCGTCTCGCGGATCGTCGCCCAGGCCGATCGCGCCGGAATCGGCACCGTCTACATCAAGGCGGGCGACGGCAG